>NZ_JAHXRM010000212.1:0-276 GCF_019392235.1 Pseudoalteromonas sp. CR1
GCTGTCCTATCAACCCCACGACTCCATGCACACCGTCTACCAATGGGTCTATCAGCTCCACACCGCAGAAGGCCTCTGGTGGCTGGGCTTGCCACTCGGGCTCTGTGCCCTCTGTGTGCCATTGATGAGCGTGACCGGCATCCTGCTCTGGTGGCGCCGTCGCAAAGCCGGTCCGAACATTCGCCACAACAGCCCCGCTCACTCGGCCGACAGCGTGATTCTGGTAGGCACTGAAAACAACACCACATGGGGCTTTGCCAACACGTTACATGCGGC
>NZ_JAHXRM010000213.1:0-276 GCF_019392235.1 Pseudoalteromonas sp. CR1
TGATAAAGCCAAAGGCATCGGCGAAGATGCAGAGCTTGAATTTAAAAAGGCATCTAAAGTACTTGACGGTGCACGCGAAGAGACCCAAGCCGCGCTGGCGGCACTCGGCAAGTTAAAAATTCATACATTTAGCCATCAAATTAAATACCTCGTTGAAGCGTTCAAGAAGCGAAAAGACACTAAGAGTACCCTGAAAGGGTTCAATGAAAACTTTACCGTCGAGGAATTGAAGTCTTATGAAAAGCTGGTGCTGAACTCTCTGGAAATTGAGAGAGG
>NZ_JAHXRM010000214.1:0-276 GCF_019392235.1 Pseudoalteromonas sp. CR1
GGTTTCAGCGCCAACCGCGGCTACCCGAGCACGCCGGATGCGGCCAATATCGAACGCATTGAAGTACTCAAAGGCCCCGCCGCCAGCCTGTATGGCCGCGGCGATCCCGGCGGCACCGTGAATATCGTCACCAAGAAACCGCAGCCGCAAGCCTTCACCACGCTGCAAACCAGCGCCGGCAGTTGGGACCGTTATCGCACGGCAGTGGATGTAAACACCCCGCTGGACAGCGAAGGCCGTGTGCTGTCGCGCGTAAACCTGGCCGTGGAAGACAAG
>NZ_JAHXRM010000215.1:0-276 GCF_019392235.1 Pseudoalteromonas sp. CR1
GATTACCGCAGAGCCCGCAGGCGAAGCGCCGGCCGCTAAACGCAAGGCGTCGGCGCTGTCATTCGTGATTCAAAATCATGACGCGCGCAACCTGCACTACGACTTTCGCCTGGAGCTTGATGGCGTACTCAAGAGCTGGGCAGTGCCGAAAGGGCCGAGCCTGGACCCGAGCCAGAAACGCCTGGCGGTCCACGTCGAAGACCACCCTCTGAGCTACGGCGCCTTCGAAGGCAGTATCGCGCCCGGCCAATACGGCGCCGGGGATGTGATCGTGTG
>NZ_JAHXRM010000216.1:0-276 GCF_019392235.1 Pseudoalteromonas sp. CR1
TTTGACGCCAAAGTCTGAGCTGGCATGAATTTTGTTGCTGAAGCTGCTTGAGGCGTCGTACGTCAAGAAAGCGCCAGCCCCGGATCAGGAGAACAGTCATGGGTGATATTACGGTTAGCGGCCCAGTTACGAACATCGATACCCAGTCGATCGTGACGGCATTGGTGAACGCGGAACAGGCACCCAAGCAGTCGCAGATCAACAAGCAGACGCAAACGTCGACCGCCCAGCTGTCCTCGATCGGCAAGATTCAAGCGGCACTGGATGCGTTCCGCG
>NZ_JAHXRM010000217.1:0-276 GCF_019392235.1 Pseudoalteromonas sp. CR1
GGACCCCCCGTCCGGAACCCGTGAGGCAGCATGACCGGGCATCGCAGGCTTCGTCCCCTCCTCTCCGCCGCGGTGGCCCTGGCTCCGCTCTGCGTCGGCCCCGCGCATGCGCAGGAGCGCGGCGAGTTCATGCGCGACGCCCTGTCGGGCATCGGCCTCCTGGAGAAGCGCCAGGATCCGATCGACTATCACGAGCGGCCCCCGCTGGTGATGCCGCCCAAGATCGACGGCAAGGCCCTGCCCCAGCCGCGGGCGCGCTCCACCAGCACCGCCTGG
>NZ_JAHXRM010000218.1:0-275 GCF_019392235.1 Pseudoalteromonas sp. CR1
GTGGTATCCCGCACTTTGAATACACCCGCGACCAAGGCGTGAGCTCGGTGAAATTTCTCATGGACCTGGCCGAACGTACCGGCTGCCTGGTGGACGTGCACTGCGACGAAACCGATGATCCGCACTCGCGCTTTCTCGAGGTCCTTGCCGAAGAAGCCCGCAGCCGCGACATGGGCACGCGCGTCACCGCCAGCCACACCACGGCCATGGGTTCCTACGACAACGCTTACTGCGCCAAACTGTTTCGTCTGTTGGGGCACTCAGGAATCAGCTTC
>NZ_JAHXRM010000219.1:0-275 GCF_019392235.1 Pseudoalteromonas sp. CR1
AGAGGAAACGTGCTGAATGAAGTTCGCAGGCTATGACCACCGCGTTGCCACCGAAGTGCCAGCCTTCGGCACGAAATGTCGGAAAAAAACGTCGGAATCGGGGTAATAGCAGCCAGAAGATACACGTTGCCATGCATTGATGGACACTAATTGTGTGTATGCGCCTTGCTAACGGCTGCCGGCGCATTAAGCTGAGCGCCGTTTTTGCCTATCGGAGTACCCCATGTCCCGTCGTTTGCCACTGATCCTGCTGCTTATTGCCCTGCCGTTATGGT
>NZ_JAHXRM010000024.1:0-46032 GCF_019392235.1 Pseudoalteromonas sp. CR1
TATTCCTATATTCCTATATTCCTATATTCCTATATTCCTATATTCCTATATTCCTATATTCCTATATTCCTATATTCCTATATTCAAAATAGCTTAAAACACCCACTGTAAACTCATGCCGTTTGTTTTTAACCAATTGGATGCAGCTTTATAGTCTGGATAAAAAATCTCTACTCTGTCCCAAAATTGCTTACTGTGATTTAAATACCTTAAATGAGCAAGCTCATGCACTATTACATAATCAATAATTCTATGAGGTGCTCCTATTAAATGTAAATTAAACGACAATTCTCGCTTACTGTTACAACTGCCCCAACGACGCTTGTAAACAGCTAACGTTAATTTTTTCGGCAACGCCTCATCCATTTTTTCACAATAAAAAGCAATACGCATTTCCACATAAGCCGCTAACTTTTCTTCTAAATAGCGTTTAATTAAACTCTCATATTTATTTTTATAATTTTTTACACGACTAGAGTGTGTAACATATAGCGCGTTATTATGCTCTTTCACGTCAGATGATGGGCCTTCACGAAAAATTAATTCAACCGACTCAGAAAAAATCTTTATTTTATTTTTCTCAATTGGGTACTGTTTAGTGTCTATTACATTAAGCTGCTTTTTTAATTGTGTTTCTATCCAATGTTGCTTTTCGAGTAACCAACTATCGATTTGTTTTATCGGCACATAATGAGGTGCGAATACGGTTACTGTTTGATTATATATTTTTATAGCCACTGTCTTTCTGCGCTTACTTTTTTTAAGTTGATAATCAAACACTACTTTCTCTCATTAATTTAATTCTTTGGCCCGTTTTAACGCTATTTAATGGATAAACGCTATTGGTTTTTACCCTGCTTACTTTTCATTTTAATTAATAACTTATAATAACTTTACTTAAAATAAACATAAAAAATAATAACTTGAAAACTATACGTTAAAAAATTGAAACGAAATCACTTTTTATACCGCACTAGTCAATTAAGTATTTATTTATATGATAATTATATTAAACTACTTACTTAAAGACTAATTTTTGAGCCAATATGCTATCTGCGTTTTTTGTAACAGACCATGACCCTAGCCTGATTATTAACGGGGTATATGACCCACTTTTAGTATCTATATCTATTTTAATAGCGATATTCGCCTCTTTTTTTACAACTAGGCTCATTGATTTAGCAAAAGAAACAAAATTTTATAATTATAGGCGTTTAGCAAAATTCACTGCCGCAGCAATATTTTCAGCAGGCATTTGGAGTATGCACTTTATCGGTATGCTGGCCTTCTCTCTATGCACAAATATCAAATACGACCCAACAATAACTATTTTATCTTTTCTTCCTGCTTTTTTTGCTTGCCAATTTGCTGTATCTATTTTAATTAACAATAAGACGACCTTCAAAATACTTGGTTTATGTTCTGTATTATTAGGCGCTGGCATAGGTACAATGCATTACAGCGGCATGGCCGCTATGGAGTTGGCGCCTTTGTTACGCTACGACCCACTTACCTTTGTTTTATCGCTCTTTGTTGCCGTCGCTTTATCATTTATCGCCCTGTATAGCCAGTTTAACCTTACTAAGGTTTTCCCGAAATTAACAGCGCTACAAAGCCGTACCATAAGCGCTATTATTTTGGGCTTCGCTGTTGCAGGAATGCACTATATGGGCATGGCTGCAACACGCTTTGTTGCAACATCGCCTTTACTATTTACCGATGTTAATGCGTCTGCAGGCCTTACATTTGTTGCAATAGCCGTCGCAACCGCAACGATAGCAATTACGAGTGTGGTTGCCGTTATCAATGGCATGGTTCGTTATAAAATGTTGTTAGAGGAAAAATCTGCCGATGAGTCTCGGTTAAATGCCATTCTAGAAACCGCAATTGACGCAATAGTTACCATTGACCATGCAGGTATTATTTTAAGTTTTAATACCTCAGCCACCCATATTTTTGGCTGGCAAGAGCATGAAGTTAAAAACAAAAACATAAAAATGTTAATGGATGATAAAATTGCAAAGCATCACGATCAATACCTTGCCAATGCTGAAAATACATTCTCTGAGAAGGTCCTTGGGGTAAACCGTGAAATTTTTGCAAAGCATAAAGAAGGTTATCTTTTCCCTATTCGAATCGGTATTGGCGAAGTTAACCAGCCCGGACAAACTCCCCTATACGTAGGTTACATTACTGACTTGACCGAACAGCGCGAATTACAACGCAGCCTTATTGAAAAAGAGCAAAAGTACCGCTCTTTAATAAATAATATGCCGGGTGCTGTATTCAGATGTAGGCTAGATGAAAATTGGAGTATGTTATTTATAAGCCCAAGTATTTTAGAGCTAACAGGTTACCAATCAGATGAATTTACTGAGCATTGCTTAGAGTTTATTGATCTTATTCTAAAAACAGATCAGCAAGCCGTTATGGATGCAGTATTAAAAGCAGTCCAAGATAAACGTCAATACTCTATCGAGTATAGAATTCGTCACAGAAATGGCAAAGTGTTATGGTTATTAGACCAAGGTAGCTTTTATTATAATAACCAAGATCAAGCTCAGTGGATAGACGGCGTACTTATTGATATCACCGAGCGTAAAGAATACGAAGACAAACTCGAAAAAGCTAAACTGCAAGCTGAGGAAGCCGCACAAGCTAAGCAATCATTTATGGCTAATATGAGCCACGAAATACGCACTCCTATGAACTCAATTATCGGTTTTAGCGACTTACTTATGGATACACCGCTAAATCATGAGCAGCAAAAGCACCTTGTTACTGTTAATAATGCAGCCCGTTCACTACTTCGCTTACTTAACGAAGTACTCGATTCAGCAAAATTAGAGCGTGGCAAGCTAACAATAGAAGCGGTACATTTTAGCCTTAAACCCGTTATAGACACTATTATTTCAACCTTTTGGTTAGAGGCAAAAAAGAAAGATCTTATACTCAATCTAACTATTAAAGAGTCAGTGCAAAACACTTACTACGGCGATCCTGACAGGTTAAGACAAATATTAACCAACCTGATTGGCAACGCGATTAAATTTACAGAGCGCGGCTCTATAACCATAACAGTGAGTACGACGCAAAACGGGCACTTATTTTTTGAAGTACAAGACACAGGTATTGGTATTGCACCGGACAGAGTAAGCGCTATTTTTCAGCCTTTTGTTCAAGCCGACGGAACTACAACACGTCGCTTTGGTGGAACGGGGCTTGGTACAACCATAAGTAAACAATTAGTTGAACTTATGGGGGGGACTATAAATTTAGTCAGTGAATTAAATAAAGGCACCTGCTTTTATTTTTCGCTTCCTCTAAAGGTGGGTGATGAAAATAAAATTGATCATTTTGATCGCCTTCACACACAATTGCCTGCGCTAAGAGTATTAGTCGTTGACGATATAGAACAAAACACAGAGCTTCTCTCATTATTACTCTCAAGAGATCACCATGCGGTTACGAAAGCGAGTAACGGTTTTGAGGCCATTGCTACTTTCCAACAACACGATTTTGATGTGGTTTTGATGGATATCCATATGCCGGAGTGTGATGGGATTGAAGCATCTATGAGAATAAGAGAACTAGAAAAGCAAAAAAAATTGAAAAACACCCCAATCATTGCATTAACAGCCAGTGTTTTGCAGCAAGACAAACTTTCGGCCAAAAAAGCGGGGATGAATGGGTTTGCAAATAAGCCGATTGATATTAATCAGCTAAACCAAGAAATCGCACAAGTGCTGGGTTTAGGCGTTTCTAAAGAGATAGAAATTGCGCAAACTGACCCTAATGCTAAACATATCGACTTTAAAAAAGGGTTAGCCTTGTGGGGCTCTAAATCTAAACAACTAACTGAAATTACTAAATTTACAAACGATAGTGATAATCGATTTGAACTTTTGTTAAATGAGCCTCAGCTAAACTCTCAAAGTAGTTATAGTTTAATACATACACTAAAAGGCATTTCTGGCAATTTGGGCCTAATTGCGTTGATGAAGCTTTTATCCAACTTAGAGAAAGCTATTAAACAAGGTGATAGCGTTGATGATATTTTAAAAGCAATAAAAGCTGAGTTTGTTATGATTTCTAAGTTGTTAACATTCAAAAAAACTGAACCACTCAGTAATCCTGAAAATAATCAAACAGTTATTTCCAACACTGAACTAAAATTATTGTGTGAAACACTCATCGAATCCGCAATAAATGCTGAATTTAATGACACTGCACTTAGTGGCCTTCAAAGTTGTTCAAATGGTTCATTGGTAAGTAATATTAAAGCAATAACCGATGCCTTTGATGAGTTTGATTTTGATAATGCGCAGGTTAAGTTAAACGAATTACTAAAAAAGCTAAACGATATATGAGTATATAAATGATTTTTTCTGCACAAAGTCCCAGAGTATTAATTGTTGATGATGAGCCGGCAAACCTAAAAGTGATGCGTGAAATATTAGGCGAACAGTACCGACTGTCGTTTGCAAAATCTGGAACAGCGGCCTTAACTTTACTTGAAAAAGAGTTACCTAAGCTTATTTTACTCGACATAATGATGCCAGACATGAATGGGTTTGAAGTATGTGAGCACATTAAAAGTAATCCAAAAACAGCGCATATTCCCGTTATTTTTGTCACTGCGCTCGGTGACGAAAGTGACGAGTATAAAGGGTTTGAATTAGGGGCTGTTGACTACATAACCAAGCCAATAAGCCCTGCCATTGTAAGAGCGCGTGTTAAAACACATCTTTCATTAGTACAAGCTGAGCAATTAAAGCAGGCACATGTAGATTTAGTTCAACGTTTAGGGCGTGCAGCTGAGTATAAAGATACCGATACGGGTGAACACATAGTTCGTATGAGTCAGTATAGTAAAGTTCTTGCCTTAGGAATTGGCATGTCAGAAAATCAAGCAGAGCTCTTGCATCAAGCAGCGCCTATGCATGATGTTGGAAAAATAGGTATTCCTGATGCAATTTTATTAAAACCCGGAAAATTATCTGTCACAGAGTTTGAACACATGAAAGAGCATGCCTTAATTGGCGCAAAGATTTTAGCTAACTCATCTTCCCCGCTATTACAACTTGCTCACAAGTTAGCAATTGAACATCACGAAAAGTGGGATGGATCTGGTTACCCATATGGTTTAAAAGGTGATGAAATATCCATCGAAGGCAGAATTATTGCTGTTGCAGATGTATTTGACGCACTGACTTCGAAGCGCCCTTACAAAGACGCGTGGAGTGTAGAAAAGACAATTTCACATATGAAAGAGCAAGCAGGTAGCCACTTCGACCCAGCTATTATTGACTTATTAGTTGAAAAACTGGACGAAATACTCACTATTAAACAAAGGAATCAAGAAAGTTAAACCTTTTTAGCGCTGTGCGAACCTTGTTCAACATCTGGATAAAACGCCTTTATATATTCATAATCATGAGATGTTATTTCATGGCTATTACCGCTTTCATCTTTAAAATACATTGAAAACGTAACACCGTGGTCGGCCAATACTGCTTTTACATCCATTGCTTTAAAGTGCGTAAGCCACGCAATAAATTGCTCCCCAGTTGCAGCAAACGCGATACCCTTGCTACGAACTTGACCTTCAAACAATGCTAACCGTGTTGTCGCATTTTTATCTTGTAACGTTAATGGACCTTTTCCGGTTTCATCCCAAAAGGCAAGTTCTTCTATAACCTTAAAGCCAAGAACTCGCTCAAACCACACTACTGCGCTGGGCAAGTTATCTACATTAATATGGCAATGGTCAATTCCTGACAAAAAAGGGATTGTTTTGTTAGTCATACTATTCACCTACCTCAGACCTTAACTGCTCTAAAAATGCGTGCATATAGTGGGTGCGTTTATTCGCCTCCTCTTTCGCTGAGGGGGTATTCATACTCTTGGCAATAGTTAAAAGTTTTATAAAAAAATGATCTAGAGTAAATTTATTATCGTCTGGCTTTCTAGTTGTACAAAATGGATCATCAGGGCTATAAAGTAGGCGATTAATAGAGCCCCCTACTTTCATGCAACGGCTAATACCAATAGCGCCTAAGGCATCCATTCTGTCTGCGTCTTGTACTATTTGTGCCTCAACCGTTTTAATTTTAATATTGGCGCTAAAACTATGTGCAGCTATTGCATGATGAATATCTTCAAACAAGCTTTCGTCATAACCTAAGCCTTGTAAAAACCCAATTGCTTTATCTGCTGCCATAGTCGATGCTTTGGCCCTGTCAGGGTGGTTTTTAGCAACAGCTACACAGTCATGTAACCATGCTGCGGGTAGCACAACAGCCATATTCGCTTTTTCAGCGTTGCAAAGCTGTATCGCCACTTTAACCACACGCTCTATATGGGTAATATCATGGGCTACATCGGCATGTATAAGCGATTTAATAAAGTCACGGCATTGCTCAGAAAGTAATTGTAATGACGGAGTTAACGTAGTTTCAACCAAGGTATTTTCCAAAAATTTATTAACACATTGAATTATCCTTACTTTACCGTGCTTTGCAGTTTACTTGCAAAACATTCATTGTATGTTGACCTTGCCTTGACTAAAATACAGCGCTTATTTACTACAACAGAGAAGTCTTATGTCATCTGCCGTTTACCTACAAGCTGGTCGCGATAAATCATTAAAAAGAAAACATCCGTGGTTATTTTCAAAAGCCATTAAAAAGATCAAAGGTAAACCAGGGCTTGGCGACACAGTCACAATCCATGATAGTGAAGGTAAATATTTAGCAACAGCAGCATACAGCCCGCACTCTCAAATTCGAGCTCGTGTGTGGAGCTTTGACGAAAAAGAAATCATTGATCAACACTTTTTTGAGCGACGCTTACGCCGTGCATTAGAAGCTCGTAGTCAAGTAATTGAAGATGGTGGATTAACCGGTTACCGATTATGTGCCGCTGAGTCTGATTACTTACCGGGTGTGACAATCGATAAATTTGATAATGTGCTCGTATGCCAACTTTTAAGCGCAGGAGCTGAGCGCCATAAAGGTGAAATTGTAGGTGCACTGATAGCTATATTTCCTGGCAGCAGTATTTATGAACGTTCAGACGTAGACGTACGGACAAAAGAAGGTCTAGAGCCAATTAAAGGTGTGCTTTGGGGCTCTGAACCAACACAACCGGTACTCATTGAAGAAAATGGTTTAAAGCTCGAGGTAGATATTTTAGAAGGCCATAAAACAGGGTTTTATCTAGATCAACGCGATAGCCGTGCAGCACTTGAGCGTTTTTCAAAAGATAAAACCGTGCTTAACTGCTTTAGCTACACAGGTACATTCTCACTTTATGCGCTTCGCGGTGGCTGTAAGCATGTTACTAATGTTGACGTATCACAACCCGCACTCGATACCGCAAAACGTAATGTTGAGCATAATAATTTAGATCTAAATAAAGTCGATTTTGTTAAACAAGATGTATTTAAACTTTTACGCCAATACAGAGACGAAGGTAAACAATTCGATACTATCGTCATGGACCCACCTAAATTTGCCGACAACAAGGCACAGCTAACAGGTGCATGCAGAGGCTATAAAGATATCAATATGATCGCTATGCAAATATTAAAGCCGGGCGGCACACTATTAACGTTCTCTTGCTCGGGCTTAATGGAACAAAATTTATTTCAAAAAGTAGTTGCAGACGCAGCACTGGATGCTGGAAAAGACTTGTTAATAATGGAACGTTTAAACCAAGCAGCTGACCACCCCATTGCGGGCAGCTACCCTGAAGGCTTTTACTTAAAAGGGCTTATTTGTAAAGTTTATTAATTAACATTTAATTGGTTAATTAAACTCTATTATCTCAAGCCCTGCTGTAATTGTGCCATCATCTTCTTTGCTGGCACGTATTACCTTAGCGGTCGCTTTTAACGGAGCAATACTTGGATGAGTTGATGCAATATCAACAGACAAAAGTGTATCAGGCTCTAGCAAATCATCTAAATGCAGCGATAAACCCGTTGCACTTAAGTCTACGCATTCAGCGGTATATGTTAAGCCTGCAACTGGCTCAATAGTTGTAAGCATTGCAGTAGCGTTTACCTGCATGCGTCTATAGTTTCGTTTATCTTCTGTGAACATAATTCCCTCTAAACTATTGTGTTTATTTGCTCTAACAGTGCGCTTATAGCGAATGGTTTCACTACATAAGCATCACATCCAGCGTCAAACCCCATTTTTTTCTCAAGCTCAGACTCAAGGCCTGATACCATAACCACAGGAATGTTTTTAGTTTCTGGCGTATGTTTTAGCATTCTGCATGTATCATAACCATCAAGACCTGGCATACATACATCAAGTAAAATAATGTCAGGAGGATTGGCAATTGCAGACGCAAGACAATTCTGACCTGAGTCAGCATAACTAACGTCAAATTTAGACTCTAGTGCAGATTCAAGCATTTCATAATTAAAATACTCGTCATCGACTACTAGCAGCCGCTTTGTTTTTGGTTCAATCACCGAGGACATGCTTATGTCGTTTCCTTCTCAAAACAAAAATAAATCCTACCTTTAAGGTACTAACCTTCTTAATAAATGCAAGCATTATTCTATTTCTTTTATAGCATTTAAAATTCGTTTAGACGAAATAGGGTAAGGCGTTCCTAACGTTTGTGCAAATAATGAGACTCTAAACTCTTGTTGCATCCAAAATATCGCTTCTATGTCGCTGGGTATCGGCATACCTTTGGGTATTTTATTCGTTAGTTTTTTATATTCAGTGGCCACTTTATCAAGCTCAAGTACACACAACCTGTCTCTATTAGGATCAACCGGAAGTTTTTCTAATCGCTTTTGAATCGCCTTTAAGTAACGAATTAAATCAGTAAGTTTAGTCGCGCCATGTTGACTAACAAACCCTTTAAAAATTAACGATTCAAGTTGCGATTTAATATCGCCATGAGCGGTGATCATGGTTAAATCAACCCGCCCTTTCATTTTTTTATGCAGCGCATGTGCAATACTGAGAACTTGTTCAACATGTATTGCTATGTCGACTACGGCATCACCTAGCTCGCCACGTATCTCCTCTTTAACGTTTTCAAACTCAGCGCTTGTTCTGATGTCACCATACTTAAGTAACAAACTATCAACGCCGGCAGCAATGCAATCGTTAATTAAGTCGGCTATTTTTCCAAATGGATTAAAGTACAATCCCAACTTAGCCTTATTAGGTAGATTCTGTTGTAAATATTTAATTGGTGAAGGCACGTTTAATAGTACCAATCGGCGAAGACCTTGTTGGTGAGCAACCTGTGCTTTTATTTCGTTATCAAATAGCTCAACCGCAGCACTTGATTTTTTATCCACCAGCGCTGGGTACGCTTTTATTTCATACTGGCCTTGCTTTTTAACGTAAGACTTAGGCAGTTCACCAAAGTTCCATTGTGTTAAGTCTGCTTTTTCAATGCCATCATCAGCTACTTTTGAAAGTGTTTCGGTTACCTCTCCTTGAAGCTCTGCCTTGAGCTTCGTAAGGTCTAAACCGCGAGCCAGTAATTTATTGTGCTGATCGCGCACTTCAAATTGTAAACGTAGATGAGGAGCAAGTGATGTTAAATCCCACGCCTCAGGGTCAACGCGCACACCGGTCATTCGCAATAAGCGTGTGGTCAGTGCGTCAAGTAAAGTGCCTTGCATTGGCTCTACCGCTGCAAGTACAGCGCCTGCATAATTGGGAGCCGGTACAAAGTTACGACGAAGTGACTTTGGCAGTGATTTAATCAAACCACTTATTAATTCGTGCCTGAAGGCAGGAATATGCCAATCAAAGCCGGTTTCTTGTACTTGATTCAATAATGCAACAGGGATTTGTACAGCAACACCATCAACCGCTTGACCTGGGTCAAAGTGATACGTAAGCGGTAATATTAAATTATCTTGCTGCCAAGTATCTGGATAATCAAATTCTGTAATACTGTTTGCGCCATGGCGCATTAACTCATCCCGAGTCATGTGTAGAAAGTGTTTGTTTTGTTGCTTTTGGGTTTTAAACCACTTTAAAAAAGCAGCTCGATTATTAATTTCTTTTGGTATTTTTTTATCGTAAAACTCAAATAAGGTTTGTTCATCAACTAAAATATCACGGCGGCGCGACTTGTTTTCAAGGACTTGTATATCTTCAATTAACTCACGATTAAACTGTAAAAAACGCTCGTTTAAACCAAGTTCTTGTTCAACAAGTGCAGTTCGCACAAACAGCTCTCGGCTAACCTTAGGGTCTATATTGCTATAAACACAGCGGCGTTTATTAACAACTAACAATCCGTATAAAGTTTGTTGCTCAAAGGCAATAACAGCCCCTGGTTTTTTCTCCCAATGGGGCTCAGAATAGCTGCGTTTTACCAGGTGTTGAGCTAAGGGCTCAACCCAATTGATATCGATTTTTGCATTAGTGCGCGCATACAATTTACTCGTTTCAACAAGCTCTGCTGACATAATCCATTTAGGCGCTTTTTTAAATAAACCCGAACCCGGAAAAATATGAAACTGACTATTACGCGCACCTTTATAAGCTTGTTTTTCGTCTTTAAAACCAATATGGCTAAGCATACCGCTTAGTAAGGCTTTATGTACTGCTTCGCCATCAGCAGCATCACTTGTTGCCTTCATACCCATTTCGTTACACACAGTACTTATTTGATAAACAATATCTTGCCATTCACGCAGGCGCATATAAGCTAAAAAATCTTTTTGGCATAACTTTCTAAACTGACTATTTGTCAGCTCACTTTGTTGCTCTTCTAAGTAATTCCATAAATTTAAAAAGGCAATAAAGTCTGAATCAGGATCATCAAAGCGACCGTGTTTTTCATTCGCTGCCGCGCGCTTTTCTTGAGGGCGTTCACGTGGGTCCTGAATGGATAAAGCTGCCACAATAATAATAACTTCACGCAGTGCACCTAGCTTATGCGCTGTTAAAACCATTTTAGCTAAACGCGGATCAACGGGTAATCGGCTCAACTCTCTACCCGATTGCGTTAACGCGGTTTTATTATCACGCTTAGCCGACTTTACTGCTTGTAACTCCTCAAGCAGAGTTAAGCCATCGCTGATATTTCTACTGTCTGGCGCTTGAACAAATGGAAATTGCGCCATGTCGCCCAAGCCCAAAGCAAGCATTTGTAAAATAACAGAGGCTAAGTTTGTACGCAGTATTTCAGGGTCGGTAAATTCAGGGCGAGATAAAAAATCATCCTCTGAATATAAACGGATACAAATACCCGCTTCAACACGCCCACAACGGCCCATCCGCTGATTAGCACTTGCTTGTGAAATAGGCTCTATGGGTAAACGCTGTACTTTTGTGCGGTAACTATAGCGGCTAATGCGCGCAGTCCCTGGGTCTATAACATAGCGAATGCCTGGCACGGTCAGTGACGTTTCAGCCACGTTAGTCGATAAAATAATGTGACGGCGAGAGTGCGGCGCAAATATTCTGTTTTGCTCTGTATTTGATAAACGCGAGTACAGCGGTAATACATCGGTGTGCTTAAGATTACGTTTGCTCAAAGCATCTGCAGTGTCGCGAATTTCACGTTCACCGTTTAAAAATATGAGTATGTCGCCGGGGCCTTCTGCACATAGCTCATCAACTGCATCAAAAATACCTTGTAACTGGTCGCCTTCGGCTTCCATATCGTCTTTTTTAATATCGCTAATTGGGTTGTAGCGAACATCAACGGGGAAAGTACGACCCGATACCTCTATAATTGGCGCATCGTTAAAATGTTTAGAAAAGCGCTCTGGGTCAATGGTTGCTGAAGTAATAATAATTTTTAAATCAGGGCGCTTAGGCAGCAAGTTTTTTAAGTACCCTAAAATAAAGTCAATGTTTAAACTACGCTCGTGGGCCTCATCAATAATGATAGTGTCGTATTGATTTAAAAAACGATCTTGCTGAATTTCGGCAAGTAAAATACCGTCAGTCATCAGTTTAATGTATGTATTGTTAGAAACCTGATCGCTAAAACGGATTTTAAAACCCACTTGTTGACCTAGTTCACACTTCATCTCATCGGCAATACGGTTTGCAACGGTGCGAGCGGCTAACCTACGCGGTTGCGTGTGGCCAATAAAACCATCAACGCCGCGGCCAAGCTCTAAACACATTTTAGGTATTTGTGTCGTTTTTCCCGATCCTGTTTCACCAGCAATAATAACAACTTGATTATTTGCTATCGCGTCTTTAATGGCTTGTTTTTTTTGGCTTACAGGCAGCTGTTCTGGGTATGTTACCTGTGGCAAATTTGCTAAGCGTTTTTCTTTTGATTGTTGGCTGCGGGTTATATCTGCGGCAATTTTTTCAAGCGCATTGGCTTGTTTAGTCTCGTCGACGATTTTTTTAACGCCGTGAAGGCGTTTTTTAAAGATGAATTGATCTTTTTTTAAGCACGTTTTTAGCTCGCCAAACAACTGACCTAGGTTAACCACCCGCATACCTTATAAAATATGTTAAAGAGCCGTAATTGTATCAAAATTAACGGCTGGGGTTAATCCTACAAATCATTAAACGCTCAGTTGTTTGACATTTAATCACATGTACAAGGCTGTATTTCTATTCGCCTTTAAAAATGCCTACATAAGTTGCTTGCGTATTCGATTTACTTGCGCGATACATCCCCGACGTATTAAACGGTAAGCTAATGTTGCCTTGCGTGTCGATAATAATCACACCGCCTGTGCCACCTATTGGCTTTAATACTTTGTTTATTACTTCATCACCGGCTTGGGCGATTGTACTGCCTTGGTATTTAACACGAGCGCAAATATCACTTGCCACGTTGTAGCGAATAAAATATTCACCGTGGCCGGTCGCCGATACCGCGCATGATTCATTTTCAGCAAACGTACCTGCACCTATAACGGGTGCATCTCCAACACGACCATAGCGTTTTGCAGTCATTCCACCGGTTGATGTACCAGCGGCTAAGTTACCATTTTTATCAAGGGCAACAGCGCCAACGGTGCCCATTTTAAAGTTATTAGGAAGCGCATTGTGCGCGGCTTGATATAATTTACTTGTTGCTTTGGCTTTATCAAGTTTTTCTTTTGCTTTAAGCAGTGCATCGTAACGGTGTTTGGTATCAAATAAATTATTTTCGATAAGTTCAATACCTTGCTCTTTTGCAAACTCCTCAGCACCTTGACCACTGAGCATAACGTGCACTGAGTTATCCATAACTAAACGGGCAAGCTTAATTGGGCTTTCTACATGTTTTACACCTGCAACAGCCCCTGCTTGACGGTTACGTCCGTCCATAATTGACGCGTCAAGCTCGTGCCCACCATCGTAGGTATATACTGCGCCGCGTCCGGCATTAAAAAACTCAGATTGCTCTAATACTGTAATTGCAACAGTAACCGCATCTAAGCTTTCCCCGCCTTTTTCTAGTACGTTGTAACCTGCCTCAACGGCCTCGGATAATTTAGCACGATAAGCTTTTTCTTGTTCGGGGGTAAACTTTGCTTTATCAATTGTTCCTGCGCCACCATGAATTGCAATGGCAAGCGGAGATTCTTTACTTAATGCACTGTGAGTAAATCCTATACATGCACTGGCTAAAATAGATAATAAGATTATTTTTTTCATGACTGCCTTTCTCATCAAAGTATTAAAACTAATGTGAACGGTTAAAAAGCAAATTTCAACTAAAGTAAGTTTAAAGACATAAAAAAAGCGCCTTAAGGCGCTTTTTATTATTAACGTGTTTAAAATTAAGCTTGTTTAGCTTTTAAACGCGCTAAACGTGCTACTTGGTGAGTAGACGTTAAGAAAGAATAAATTGGTGCTAAATAACCGCGCTTACGAAGTTCTAAGAAGTCTTCATCGCTTAGCTCATTTAGTTTTTTCTCGTCGATAAGGTAGATACCGTTGATGTCTTTTTTCTCACCTTTAATGTCTACTGTTAACGTTTGAGCAATGAGTAGCTCTTTATCAGCAAGAAATTTAGTGAATGCATCGGTTACCTGAGAAAACTCAATGAAAGACACTAGCGACTCTTTACGACGCTTTAAGTAATCTGTTTCTTCACCGTTTTCAAATAATGCATTGCCATCAGTTTCACTTACAAGCGGGCTTGCTTCATCAATAACAATACCAAATTGGTCTTGATCTGGGTGTTTAACTAAACCAAGTGGGTAACGTGTAGAGGCCATTGGTGCAAAAGAAGCTGTCCACTTATCGCCTTCAACAAATAAGTTCTCGCCTGGCTCTAAACCAAACATTGCAACTGCTTGGAAAGTACCTGCTTCGTTATTTTTAACAAACGACATAGGAAACTCATTTGCTACGCGTGCAAACTCATGTGCAACTACAGGCACTAAATGTTGAGTTTTCATGAAATCTACATTGATGCCGTTTTGAATTTTAATGTTGGCATGTTTTTCGTTGTGTAAAGGCTGTACTTGTTGCTCCGCCATGTTACTGCTCCGTTTTTTAAATTTATAAGTTTCATTGTTAATGCCTTAAGGCTAATGCTTTTGAGGTAAAAAAGGAAGGGAAAGTTTTATGACACAAGCCATCTAAAAATAAAATTTAAATAAATCTGCATGTTGTCAAAAAACATACAAGTAATAATTTTAAAACATGCTTAAAAATAAAGCGTTACACGGTTATTTAGCATACAAAGGGAGGTGGCTTATTTACAAAAGTTAACAGACTTCTGTCTACAACCACGCTCATAGTGAAGAATATTTAGGCAAATAAAAAGGCAGCTAATTTAGCTGCCTTTATAAAATGGGGTAAGCAATGCAAATTTACTTAAATTATGGGGCCCAATAAACTTCGATATTGATGCTCGGATGATTAAGTACTGCACGCAGTGGCATATCGTTAACATCACCACCGGCTTTAGCCTGCTTGTACACAGCAAGCTTTTCATCGCCGCTGATAAGTAGTTTAACTACTTTTGAGTTAGCTATTGCATTTAGAGTAAGCGTCATTCGCTCGGTAATACTACCTGTTACGTCACTTTGAATTGCGTTAATCGCACAAACCGTTTGAGTGGTTGTTAAACCATGCTCTAACCCATCTGCATGTGGGAATAAAGACGCAGTGTGACCATCAGGCCCCATACCTAGAATAGTCACATCGTAAGGCGTTTTCAGCGCACTGTATGCGGCTTCACACTTTTCAGCACCTTGTTGTGCAGTAGAAGCTTCGTTTTTCATTGTTATAAAGTTGGCTGCATTACCAAAGTTTTGCAACAACGTACTTTTAATAAATGCTTCATTACTTTTTTCGTGATTTGGCTCAACCCAGCGTTCATCAACCATAGCTACATCAACGTTCTGCCAATCTAAATCAAGGGTTGATAAATGCTTATATGCTGCAGCAGGTGATGAACCACCTGATACCATCAGTACAGCGCGACCATCGTCTTTAATGCCATCTAATAATGATTGCTCTAAAGTTGCCGATAACTCTTTTGTTAGTGCATCTTTATCATCAAAAAATTTTTCAACTAATGTAGCCATAATTATGCCTTATCACCTGTGTTAAACCACAGATGGTTGTTCTCTGCTAATAACTCATCGGCATCATCTGGACCCCACGTACCAGCACGGTAAAGTGCAGGCTTGCCTTTTTCTTGCCAACGCTCAACAATCGGATCAATCCATTTCCATGCTTGGCGAACTTCATCACGATGAATAAACAACGATGGGTTATTCGCAGCGGCATCAAGCATTAGACGTTTGTATGCATCAGAATGAAAACCATTGCTGTAAGCTTGTGATAACTCAATGTTCATAGTTACCGGCTCTAATTGCATTTCAAGGTTATCTAGGCGCTTTGACATAAGCGTTAGCTGAATCGTTTCTTCTGGCTGAAGGCGAATAACTAAGCGGTTTGGTTCTATGTTGCCAACATTTTCTTCATAAATATTGTGCGATACTTTTTTGTACTCAACCACAATTTCAGCACAGCGTTTTGCCATACGTTTACCTGTACGGAGGTAAAATGGTACGCCAGCCCAACGCCAATTATCTATGTGTGCGCGTATAGCAACAAAGGTCTCTGTTTTACTAGCGCCCTCGTTTAACTCTTCCAAGTAACCAGGGACAATCTTACCGTTTAAATCCCCTGGTACATATTGACCACGCACAATATTACTATCAACGCCAGAGTCAATAAGTGGTCGAAGTGCTTCTAGCACCTTTAGTTTTTCATTACGAATGCTATTAGCGTTAAGCTTATTAGGCGCTTCCATTGCAACAAGGCATAAAAGCTGTAGCAAGTGATTTTGAACCATGTCACGAAGTGCGCCGGCTTTGTCATAAAACCCTGCTCTGCTTTCAAGACCTACTGTTTCTGAAAGGCTAATTTGGATATTATCAATCGACTTAGCATCCCACATATTTTCAAATAATGAGTTTGAAAAACGCAGTGCCATTAAGTTCTGTACAGTTTCTTTACCTAAGTAATGGTCTATACGGAAGATTTGGTCTTCTTCAAAAAACTCAGCAATTTTAGCGTTTATTACTTCTGCAGATTCCCCGCAGTACCCAATTGGTTTTTCTACAACTACACGCGATGTTGGCGTGATCAAATCTTTAATAGAGAGAATTTCACAGCACTTGCCATAAACGGCTGGTGGTAAAGATAAGTAAAAGACACGAGATTTAGTGCTATCGTGCTCATCTAAAATACCTTTAAGCACATCCCAGTTATCGTCAGCTTCAGTAACATTACTCACCACTGGCACTAAATAATTTGAAAATGCTTTCCAATCTTTGGCATTAAATTCACCTTTACTTAAAAACTCTTGGAGTGCTTTATGCGCTGTTTCTATGTATTCAGCACGTTTGCTTTCTTCACGAACTGTTGGCAGGATGCGTGAGCCTTCAGGTAAATTCCCTTCTTGATATGCTCGATACATTGCAGGTAGTAATTTGCGTAACGCAAGATCACCACCGCCCCCAAAAATTATGATATCAAAAGGATTAAGCATAGTTACTCTCTACGTTGTGATACCCCGTCCTAAAATAAGCTCGTGGGTATGCCTGTTTATTACTTGGATTATGATAGCTTTTATAATGTGTTAAAAAAGCCTGCTGAATTGTTCTTTATTGATGATGTATTATTGTTTTTTTATCATCTACGCTTTATTAAATGAGCCTTAGGACTCTGTATCTCCTCTCACAAAAATACAGACCCTAAGCACTCCAGCGCTACCCGTTCAAAGGTACTCGGTTTACCTACTATTACGTAGGCTAAATTTTTTACTGCGTACGATGTTGCTTGTAGTACACCATTAATCCACTTGTTGAGCTATCGTGATCGTGATTTACATTATCATCGGTCAGCTCACTTTCAATCTTAGATGCCAAACCTTTACCAAGTTCAACACCCCACTGATCAAATGAACAAATGTCTAATATTATGCCTTGGCAAAAAATCTTGTGTTCATATAACGCAATTAAACGCCCTACCGTTTTAGCATCTACTGTGTCTAGCAGCATTGATGTTGTTGGGCGGTTTCCTTTATGAATTTTGTGATTTAGTAATTCATCAATTTGTGCCTGCGATTTACCTTTAGCCGTTAAATCGGCTGTAACTTGTTCTGCATCAACACCACTCATCATTGCTTCCGTTTGAGCAAAAAAGTTTGATAATAAAATATCATGATGCTTATCAACATCTATTTGTGGTTTAACAGATGCAATAAAATCTGCTGGCACAATCACATTGCCTTGGTGCAGGCATTGATAAAACGCGTGCTGACCATTAATGCCAGTCATACCCCAAATTATTGGAACCGTGGTATACGGTACTACTTTGCCTGCAAAATTAACATGCTTACCGTTACTTTCCATCTCACCTTGTTGTAAATAGGCAGGTAACATGTGAAGAGATTGGTCGTAAGGTAAAATAGCTTGCGACGTGTACCCTAAAAAGCTGGTATTCCAGACGCTTAACAAAGCCATTATTAAAGGAATATTCTGCTCAAGCGGCGCATTTTTAAAGTGTTCATCAACTTCAAAAGCACCTGTTAGTATTTCTTCAAATGCGTCATAACCTAAATACAGCGCAATGGGTAAGCCTATCGCACTCCATAATGAAAAGCGACCACCTACCCAATCCCACATAGTGAATACGTTTTCATCAGCAATGCCAAAGGCAGCCGTTTTTTCTAAATTTGTACTTACTGCAACAAAATGTTTCGCAATTGTGCTTTCATCTTTTGTTGTTTCTAAAAACCAATCCACCGCTGTTTTAGCGTTCGTCATAGTTTCTGATGTAGTAAATGTTTTTGACGAAATAACAAATAATGTTGTTTCGGGATCAATTTTTTTAAGTACCGAAGCAATTTGTACACCATCGGCATTTGATACGTAGTGCACTTTTAAAGTGTCATCTGCTAATGCTTTTAATGCTTCAGTTGCCATTTGAGGACCTAGGTTCGACCCGCCTACCCCAATACTAACAACGTCTTTTACCGCTTTGCCCGTATAACCAAGCCACTGGCCGCTTCGTACTTTTTCTACAAATACTTTAATTTTAGCAAGCTCGTTATCAACTGCTTGCGTTATATTTTCTCCATCAACAATTAATGGAGTATGCGCACGGTTACGCAATGCAGTATGCAAAACAGAGCGCTCTTCGGTGATGTTAATTCTCTCGCCGCTAAACATTTTATCTCGCCAAGAAGCAATTTCGCACTCTTTAGCAAGTGACACTAAATTAGCAAAAACATCGTTATCAATTAATTGTTTAGAGTAGTCGAATAATACACCGGGGATCTGAGTTGAAAACTGAGAAAAGCGGCCACCGTCTTGTGCAAATAACGTTTTAAGATGTGTTTGTTTCATCTTAGCAGCACTTTGTTCAAGGGCTTGCCAACTTGCTAATTGCGTTCGGTTCGACATTTAAAAATCCTCTAAAAAATTTAACCGGTTGATTTATATATTCTTTTTATGTTGTAAAACTGCTTAACACGTTCTAAATACACTAAAATAAAATGCCAATAGTGTAGCCATAAACGAAAAATAAGCGCTGCTTTAACTATTTTATACGCAGATGATAACGCAATTTTTACCTTTTGACACCGGTATCATAAATATTTTGCAAATTATTTTCCCCGCAATTTCAAAGGCACCCACAAAGCTTAATCGGTTAAGTTGGTGTATTCGTGAATTTTACTAAACGTTCAGTACTTTTTTAATAATTATGACATTTATGTGAATAAATAAAAAATCGGCTACTGAAGCCGATTTTATGCAAACCTTATAAGTATTGTATTTTAAAGGCTCAATGCCAAACCACCTTCTAAATTATACACTGTTCGATACCCTAGCTGCATTAGGTTAGCAGCAGCAAGCCTTGAGCGATTACCGCTACGACACAACAATATGTATTTACCGCGTTTACTTAGCTGACCTTCCATCAACGCGTTAGCCATACGACTAAGCGGTATGTTAAGTGTTTTTGTTTCGCTAGTGTGAAAAAGTTGCGATACATTATGTGCACCATGTTCGTAAGGCTCTCTGGTATCAATCAAATAAGTGTCATTATCACTGAGCATGGCTTTTGCACTATCAAAATTTAATTGCTGAATATTTAACTCAGGCAACGCAGTAACATAACCACATAATTGTAACCTTGATTTTTCTTTTGCCTCATCATTAAGCTGTTTTTTAATTACAAATTCATCAATACTAATTTGGCGATTTATTAATCGGTTTAATAAAGGTGTTTGTTGTTGCTCTGCGGCCCAGTTCATTGCAAAGCATTGCAAATAATCGTGCCCTGAACATATCACACTCGTTTCATCTAATTGCTCAGCAAGTGCTAAAATAGAATAAGCCATAGCCTTGGCATTGCCACCAGCTAAAGAAGTGTTACCCAAGCCACCGGGTAATATTAGATCACCACAAAAGCAATAATTAATGTGGTTATCTTCACTTTTTAAAACATAACTTACACTGTCTTCACTGTGCCCCGGTGTGGCTATTTTTTCTAGTCGTTCGTTATTTAGGTCGATATTAGCTGCATTTTTCGGCCAACCTAGTTTATCTACTGCAATCTCGTCGCATCGACTTGCTAATACACTGCGTAATAAAGTTACAGCACAACTTCGCTCTTGATGAACGTGCGTATTAAGTACTCCTTTAATAGTCAGGTTTTGTGTATTGGCTATTTTTTCTATACGCGGTATGAGCTCTACAATAGGATCTATAATAACTGCTTGTTTATCGGCATTTACATATAACCAACAACACGCTCCTTGGTGCCTAAACTGCGTTAAACCGAGCGCGCACACATCTTGTTGAGGTGTTGTACTATCAGAGACTATTAAACAATTAGCCTGCAAAATGGTTTTTAATGAACGTATAGATGCACACGCATTTGCTATTTCAGCGGCAGTGGCAGCGGGACCGAATGATAGCCTAATTGCATTTTCACTCTGCCATTGGTTAACTCCCATCGCATCAAGCACAAAACTCGTTGAAGAGCCCGTGCTGCATGCAGAGCCTCCACTGACACGAATACCAGCGGCATCAAATAAATCAATTACTTCTTTGCTTGTTAACTCATTTACAGCAAAGTTTAATGTTGTTGGTACCGAGTGTTCAAAGCTATGATTAAAGGTTACTTCATCAAATGTTTCTTCAATAGCGTTTTTTATTTGAGCCCGGTAATTACTAAGCACATCGATTGATTTAAATGTGGTGTCTGACTTATCTAGCAATAAACTAAACAATTTATTTAAACCCGCAATACCAGGTAAGTTTTCGGTGCCAGAGCGCATTCCGCTTTCTTGCCCTCCACCCGCTATAAAAGGGGTATAGGCACTGCCAGCACGAATATATAAAAAACCAATACCTTTAGGGGCATAAAGTTTATGGCCTGAAAAAGGCGCGTAATCTATTGTGGTGGCGCTCAGGTCGAGTTGTTTTTTCCCCAGCGCTTGCACACAATCTACCATCCAAGACACTTTCGTATTACGAAAACGAATAGTATGTTCAATGGCATCTAAATCTTGATAAACTCCCGTTTCGTTATTAACCGCCATGGTGCATATCATTAGCGCATTAGGTATATGTTCAGCGATAAACGCTAAGTCTAAAATGCCATTATTATCCACCGGAATAGCCAAAACTTGAGCATGAATGCCCAATACACTATTCCAATGCTTTAATGTGTTAGGAACCGCTTTGTGTTCAGTGGCACCGTAAAGTAATACGGGTTTAGCAATATTATGATTTTTAGCGTTAATAAGCGTAGATACAACAGCGGTCTGAATGCCTTCGGTCGCGCCAGAGGTAAATAAAATATCTCCCTCTATTGCCCCAATCACAGTACGTGCGTTTTCGCGGGTTTGTTCTAATAAATGCTTGGCCTGAATACCCGTAATATGAGGGCTTGAAGGGTTACCAAAACAAATTTGCATTGTATGAGAAACCACATCGGCTATGCATGGCAACACAGGCGTTGTTGCGTTTGCATCAAGGTAAACTTGCTCAGAGTTTAATAAAGAGTCAGACATCTAAAAACGGACCTTATTACTAAAAGATATATCTTATTACCAATATTACATAACTTTAGACGTATTGAGTAATAATCAATTAGTACTGACGGTGCGTTTTCTATGCCTTTTTGAACTAACCTTCTGTCAGTTTATTATTTAGCTCTTCTTGCGTTGAAGACCACGCTGTAATCAATGCTTTAACCAACGAGGCCAAAGGAATAGCAAAAAACACGCCCCAAAAGCCCCACAAGCCACCAAAAAATAGCACAGCCACAATGATAAATACCGGGTTCAAGTCAACGGCTTCTGAAAACAATAAGGGAACTAACACATTTCCATCGAGAGCCTGAATAATTCCATAAATAACTAAAACCGTCCAAAACTGGGTTTCTAATCCAAACTGGAATAACGCCACGGCAGCAACCGGAATAGTCACAAGCGCAGCACCAACGAACGGAATTAACACAGAAAACCCAACCAAAACGCCTAACAAGGCCGCGTAGCGCAAGTCTAAAAAAGTAAACGCAATGAACGAAACACCGCCTACAATTAAAATTTCAAACACTTTACCGCGAATGTAATTCATAATTTGCTGGTTCATTTCGTTCCATACTTGCAATATTAAACGACGCTGTTGCGGAATTAATTTAGCCACACTGCCCGTTAATTCCAGCTTGTCTTTAAGCATAAAAAACACCAGCAACGGCACAAGCACTAGGTAAATTAGCCACGCTACAACATCTTTTAACGACGTTAACGAAAACGATAAAACCACTTGGCCAAACTCAATAACTTTAGCCTCAACTGTAGCAACAATCCCTTGTACTTGGTCGGCATTAATTAAACTTGGGTATTGCTCTGGTAAGGCAATCAAATATGACTTGCCTTGCTCTAACATATGAGGGGTTTCTTGTACTAAATTGCTAGTTTGTTTCCAAAGAACAGGACCAATCACTAAAATTAAAGTGAGCATAATGCCTGTAAATATAAGCATTACGATCACCGTAGCAGTAAAACGGCGTAAACCAAGACGCTCTAAGTGAACAACTGGCCAATCAAGTAAATAAGCAATAACTAATGCCACTAAAACCGGCACAATTAACGAGCCAAAAAAGTAAAGTAAGGCAACAGAAACGAGTAGTAAAAATAATAAGGTGACCGAATGAGGATCAGAAAATTTTCTTTCGTACCATGTTTTTATATATTCAAACACGTAATGGCTCCACTAATAATAAACCTTGTTGTTTATCTAAGTTGTAACTGTAAGCATATTTTTTTAAATATCGCTCAATATCATCCATGCTCTCATCACTATTTACACTAAAAGTGATGGTTTGCTGTGTAGATAATGCTTCATGTAGCCCTAATTTAAACTGAACAAACTGTTGAGGACATCTATAACTTCGTAAATCTTGGTGTAACATACTCGCTTTACCGATTTATTAAAATGAATAATAAGTCGCATTGCTGTGTGTTAATAGTCTAAAAACATCAACAAATGTAACTTTTTCTTAAAACAACGCCTGCTATGGTTTATTCTGTAATACATAGTTAGCAGTAAGGACAGGTTAATGTCTCGCACGCATAATAAAGCGCATCTACCAAGTAATCCAACACTCAAAGAGATTAATTGGTTTAAAAAACAAATAAATTGGGGGGAGCTTCCTCCTTTTTATCATTTAGTTGCCTCTTCGGTTAGCGAGTCTGAAGGTGTTTTAGAGCATGGATTTGATAACGCCGTAAAACAACTTATAGACAGACGTAACTGGAATCTAGACATACTCGACGGCTTTGAGGACGACTTAGGTGAGATCCACACCAAGCATAAACCGCGAATTGCGTTACATCAGGTATTTACAGACCGAGGCTTTGAGCTGTGGGCACTGCCCTACGCAAAAGATATTGTTGTTGACCAATACATAAAAGATAACCGCTTTATGGAATTTAGAGTGTGGGATCCGCATTCAATGAAAGTACTATTAAGGTTAAATCAATTACATAAGTTTATTGGTTTTTACTTTGAACGCGGTGATAAAGCCGATAAAGCCCTTATTTTGCACTCACACAAAGTTGTTCATAAAATTATTACTTTTTTACAGCGAGAGTTGAACGTAATAAAGGTTGATGGAGTCTCAATAAAAGAACTCTACCAATTGTGCGAAAAAGACAGCCGTGCAAGCAGTGACGAAATAGACATAGCCAAAATTGCCATTGGCGAGCCAATAAACAAGGAATAAGATGCAGCTAAAATCAGCCTTTATCTCTTTATGCAGTGCCGTCCTTACATTTAGCCTTTTAGTAAGTGAGCCATTAAAGGCGCAAACTAATTTTAATCTTCCTGATTTAGGAACTTCTGCATTACAGGTACTCCCCCTCGAAAAAGAACAAGCGATTGGGGAAGTGATGATGATGCAAATTCGCGGCGGCTCACCAATTATTAACGACCCCGTATTAGATGAATACCTAACCACCATTGGCAGAAAGCTCGTTGCAAACGCGAACGATGTTCGTTTTCCGTTTTCATTTTTTTGGATCAATAACTCAGATATTAACGCATTTGCCTTTTACGGCGGACATGTAGGCGTTCACACAGGGCTAATTGCACAAGCCGATAGCGAAAGTCAGTTTGCATCTGTACTTGGTCACGAAATCGCCCATGTTACTCAGCGCCATTTAGCACGTAGGATCCAGCAACAGCAAGATAACAGTGCAATGACCATAGCGGGGATGATAGCCGGCATTTTAGCGACTATTGTTGCCCCAGATGCTGGTATTGCCATTATTTCAGCAAGCCAAACACAATCTGCTTTTAGCCAATTAACGCACAGCCGTTCTGCTGAACAAGAAGCTGATCGAATTGGCATGCAAACACTTAACAATGCAGGATTTGATGCACGTGCATCTAGCGACTTCTTAACTAAGCTGGCTGCACAAATTCGTTATAAGT
The DNA here is from genome assembly GCF_019392235.1 of Pseudoalteromonas sp. CR1. Classification (NCBI taxonomy): domain Bacteria; kingdom Pseudomonadati; phylum Pseudomonadota; class Gammaproteobacteria; order Alteromonadales; family Pseudoalteromonadaceae; genus Pseudoalteromonas; species Pseudoalteromonas sp. CR1. The sequence continues at coordinate 24,449 of NZ_JAHXRM010000024.1, forward strand.
ATAAGCCACCTGCATTCTTACTCACTCACCCTCTTCCAGAAAGCCGAGTGTCTGACGTGCGCCTTCGTGCAGAGCAGTATCCAATGCGCCGCCTACCTGCAAGCCTTGAATTTAACCTTGCTAAAAGCCGAGTACTCGCGCGTTACGACAACAAACCAGAAAACGCTGAAGCCTTATTTAGAAAATTACTTCGCGAAAACAGCTACAGTAATACAGCCCTTAATTATGGTTTAGCGTTAAGCTTACTTGACCAAGAAAAACTTGACGAAGCAGACTCTATTTTAAGTAAGCTATTAAAAAACGACCCTAAAAATTTATTTTATATTGATACGCAAACTGATTTACTCATAGCGCAAAAAAAAGCAGACGACGCCGTTTCATTTTTAGCTGAACTTCATAATTACCGTCCTAACAATCAAGTAATTACGCTCAACTATGCAAATGCAGCACTAGAGGCAAAGCAATACGAACTTGCCGAAAACGTGCTTAAAGGTTTTTTATTAGAAAAACCAGAGCACAGCTTAGGTAAGGAGCTACTTGCTGACGCCTACAAAAAACAAGACAAATTGGCGGCCTATCACGAGGCAAACGCTGACGTGCTATCGCAATACGGTGCCTACATGAAAGCCGCTGATGAAATCCAAAAAGCGCTTAACTTCGTAGAATCAACAGAGCTAATAAAACAGCAGCGATTAAAGGCATTACTTACCCAGTATCGCCGTTTACAAAAAGAGCTTGCAAGGCTTTAATTCTGCAAGCTGTTGCCCTAAAATAGAGGCAATTCACACTATGGAAACTTTTATGTCTGTTACTATCTATCATAATTCGCGTTGTTCTAAATCGCGTGAAACACTTGCCCTTTTACAAAGCAAGTCAATAGAGCCCACCGTTGTTGAGTACTTAAAAACGCCTTTAACTCATGATCAAATAAGCACACTGATAGACCAACTTGATTTTAGCTCTGCTCGTGACTTAATGCGCACAAAAGAAACCGAGTACAAAACACTCAATCTTAAAGATGAAACAAACGAAACCACGCTTATAAACGCAATGGTTGAGCATCCAAAATTAATTGAACGCCCTATTGTTGAGCACAATGGTAAAGCAGCTATTGGTCGCCCACCAGAAAACGTATTAAGCGTTTTATAATGAGCACAAACATAGTGGTACTTTACCACTCGAGCCATGGCTCAGTTGAAGCGATGGCCCATGAAATAGCTGAATCAATAGAGCAACAAGGGGCAACAGCCCTACTGAGAACGTTTGTAGCTAAAAATCCGCACGACATTGTTATTACCAAAGATGACCTTATACAGTGTGATGGCCTGGCCTTTGGCACACCAACACGATTTGGTATGATGGCGTCTCAGGCAAAAGCATTTTGGGAAACCACCAGCGAACTGTGGCTAAAAGGTCAACTAATTGATAAGCCTGCGTGTGTATTTTCATCGTCAAGCAGTATGCATGGGGGTAATGAGGCCACACTGCTTAATTTATCATTACCCTTACTTCACCACGGAATGATGTTACTTGGTGTACCCTACGATGTACCTGAATTATTAGGCACACAAACTGGCGGTACTCCGTATGGTGCTACGCATGTTGCTGGTAGTAACAATAGTGCTCAGTTAAGTAAAGACGAAATTAAAATATGCCAAAGCGTTGGCATTCGCCTGACAAAAATTGCGAGTAAACTTCAATGAACACAGTGACCCATCCTGCAAAAAAGCCAATAACCGTAAAGTTTCAGCGTACTGCTTTAATTGGTTATGTTGGCCTACTTATTTTAATGCCATTGTGGATGTATTTTGTTCCGCCTCAAGAAGGCCCGCTCGATATTATGTCGTTATTTGTACCTATTATTCCTCTATTGCTTCCACTTAGAGGGATTATTAAAGACAGTACATATACCTACGCTTGGGCAAACTTTGTTGTTATGCTTTATTTTATTCATGGCTTAACCATGCTTTGGGTTGCACCTAATGAGCTAATTTGGGTGTTGCTAGAGTTATTATTTGCATCATTCATGTTTATTGGATGTACTTATTATGCAAGACACCGCGGGCAAGAGTTAGGCTTAAAAATTCGCAAATTGAAAGAAGATTTAGCCGACGAAAAAGCCGCAAACGAATTTAATAAATAAAATAAAAAAGCGCGTTTACTCTCTAGTAAACGCGCTTTCAACCATTACTTAATTGCTTATAAACTACTTACACCAATTCACTCAGTGCAGCCAAGGTCACGATACCCGCTAAACCAAGCTGAGCTAATAAACTCAAAAGTGAAAAGCCCCTCAATACAAATAAACCCCAAGGGTGTTTTATATGTGGATACAAAGCGCAGCGCTTTAAGCTCATAGCAAAGAAAAAACAAATCACCGTTACCATAGTTAAACCAAGCGTAAGTTCACTTTTTATGGTCAGCGCTTCGTCAAAGAAGAAAAATAACTGCAAAGGTAATAATAACGTCACAATAGCATGTAACACATGTACTTTTTTAATGCGATCAAACTGCCCATCTGGCGATAACTCTTTAATACCAAAGTCACGCTCTAGGCATTTAACTAAATTTTGCGCTTTGATACTCACAGCCAACCTATAACAACTTAAGCCCTCGTTATTACGCGCTCTAAAATCAAACCCGGCTTTAATTAGCATCACCATTAACGATTCATTTTTAGAGAGTACAGCATAATGCAATGCAGTGTTACCCAAGCTATCTGACGCTTTTTTATCTTGCTGAGGTAATAAGGTTTGCACCACGTTTACAAAACCACGCTCTGCCGCCCACATAAATGCAGTTTTACCGTTTTCATCAGCTAATGTGCCTGTTGCTCCTTGCTCAATAAAACGCATAGCCATTGTTTGCTTAGCCGTTTTTTTACGCAAATGTGTTAGTAATGCTTGCTCAAGTAAAACTACAGAATCAACATCAGGCGACACTTGTTTTAATAAAGTAAAATAGTCTTTACCCATTGCTACTTTGTCACTTGCAAGTTCACTTAACACGGCTAGGTCAGCAATTGACTCTGGTATAAAGTGACTTAAGCGATCTCTAAAATCAACTTCTTTCCAAAGCGATAACGCATCAACAGCACTGAGCTTACTGCCATTATTTAACGCATGTTCAATCAATGTAAAATAGCGTTTACTAAAAAATAAACTTAATAATGAAAGTGGTGTTTCAACGGCATTTTGTGCAGCAACACTTGCGTATTTTTCTAAACGTTGGCACACCAAAAGCACTAAGCTTTCTGGTGTATATTCATTATCGTAAAAATGAGTTTTCATTGCGCCAATATAGGCTTGTGCATCTTCGTCGTATTCACAAATATGTTGGAAATAACACTCTTCAAAAGGCTCAAGCGGGGTTAACCAGGCCAAATAATAAATAGGGGGCAAAACAGTGGTACACACACCATCGTCTTCATTGGTAGAACGACAAGCAGGCCAAGCTTCTAATGCATCTAAAATAAAGGCACCGTTTTGCTCTACAAGGCCTTTAATAAGTAACGGATATTCCTTTGGCCAAATCAGTACATTTTCCATTAAAACAACACAACTCCAGTGTAGCTTAGGTAAGTGGTCAGGTTATAACAGCTTTCAGCTGACACCACGCTTAATCAAAGAGGCGATATTCTAGCACACCCAGATCGCCACGCTAGAACAAAGTAGATGAATAATCAAAAATATAAAAGCAGCCAAGTAACTAATTACTTGGCTGCTTTTTAGGTTGGAGCTGGGCTTGATCTTTTTCACACAAAAAGATTAATTATTTGTTCTTTAACTCACTAATTACTTGGTCAATGCCTACATCTGAAATGCGCTGGATGATCTCTTTTTGCTTAGCACTTAAAAGCGAAATACCTTCAGCCACAATGTCGTACACTTTCCATTGGTTGTCTTTACCTAGGCGTAACTTAAAGCTTAAATCAATTGTGGGGGCGTTAGGCTCTATAATTTGCGTATTAACCGTGGCATATTCTGAGTCGCTTTGTGCATTATTGTGCTCAAACACCACTTTTTGGCCTGTGTATTTCATTAATGCACCGGCATATGTACCAGTCAAGTAATGCTCAACCGCGTCAATAAAATCAACCGCTTGTTGGCGCTCAATGCCTTTAATGTGTTTGCCTAATAATTTAAAAGACACAAACTTAATATCAATGTGTGGCATTAAACGTTTTTCAACAATTCCCGACATTTCAATTTTACTGGCATTACCTTTGCTGTTCACCTTACCTATATCGGCAAAAAGGGTGTCTGCAACAGACTCTAAAAGTATATCTGGTGATTGCTGAGCTTGTGCATAAAGCGATGTGCTTAAAAGTGCGATAGCAATTAAAAATGGTTTAATAAGTTTCATAATATGTTTGTTTGTGTGATTAAGATAACGCTAATTTACGTCATTCATACGCAATAAAACAGGCACAAATAAGCAATTTATTAATGCCTAAAAAGCACCAATAAATTAAGTGACTAAATTTCAATAAGTTAATAAAACCTGTTAACACGCAGTATACATCCCTGTTTTCGCTCGTCTTGAATTTACAACCTACCCACCCTCATCATCTGTTTTTTCGATAAATCAACTATCAGCGAGCAGCCATGAAAACCTCCTTTAAAATAATTACTTTATTAATCGCCTCACTTTTTATTAATAACACAGTATTAGCACAATCAAGCCATGGCTACGCAGTCGATGTACTTAAAGGCACTGGCAATATAAATGGCATAAAATTAGCCTATTAGTACCATATGCCAAAAATGCAAAACTTAGTTGGAGATGCCCGTTTTTAAATCGAAACCAGTGTAAACCTGTGGGAATTTGCGCATAACCACCACTCACAATCCAACTTAGTATTAGCGATATCGCCTGTATTGCAGTTTCCAGCGTTTAGTTTTAATAACACCCCATTTTATGTTGAAGCTGGCATTGGCGTATCACTCATTGACGAAACACAATTTGGTGGTAAAAACCTAAATAGCCATTATCAATTTGAAGATCGTATTGGACTCGTTGCTGACTTAGGCGATACACACATTGCTTTACGAATTATTCATTACTCTAATGCGGGCTTTCAAAAACCTAACCCCGGACTTGATTTTATGACCTTATCGGTTGCCAAGCGCTTTTAATAACCATTCGTTTAATTAAATGATCTATTTTAACCGTGGGTAAATGTGTTGATAGCTAAACAAAAGAGTCGCTATATAGTTACTTTAAAAGAGAGTTTTTAACGCAGTTAGCGACACGTTTAGCCGCTCACAATCATTAAATTTTATAGCGAATAGGTAAACTACCCAACTGATGTTTTTGCTGGTAATTACAGTTTAAAAAAGTAGAATAGCCAAAAAATAAAAATGAGAAATTAATATGCAAACATGGCAAATAGTACTCATTGTAGTGATGGTATTTGGCGTTGTGATAGGCAATATTGCCCTAATAAAACACAGTGCTAATATGGAATTTAAGAAATCAGACACGCACTTAAAAAACAAGCAAGACACAAAAAAGCCCTGATAAATCAGGGCTTTTAATTTAAATAATAAGCTTAACCAACTAGCCAATGTGCCATTAACGAAATAATCGGCAATGTTATTAGCGTTCTGAGAATAAATATAACGAACAGCTCAACGATGTTTACTGGAATTTTACTTCCTAACAACAACGCGCCCACTTCAGACATGTATATAAGCTGAGTCACACTCATAGCAGCAATAATAAAGCGTGTTACATCACTCTCAATAGTCCCAGCTGCAAGGATAGAAGGGATAAACATATCGGCAAAACCAACCATGATTGTTTGTGCTGCAGCCTCAGCTTCAGGTACTTGCAACAACTCTAAAAATGGAATAAACGGCATACCCAAATATTGAAATAGCGGCGTATATTCTGCAATAATTAATGCAAATGTACCCACGGCCATAACAACGGGTAACACAGCAAATACCATATCAAGTGCGTTGTGTACGCCTTCTTTTAATGTCCCCACTACGCCCGGCGATTTATCTGCCTTGGCCAGCGCTATATCTAAAGAATGACCCACTAATGATTTACCTAAAGGCACCAGCTCTGCGTTTGCGTCAGGCTCTGAGCCATCAATAAGCAAATCTTTTTTAAACCTAAGCGGTGGCAAGCGCGGCACAATAATAGCAGCCGTAATCCCTGCTAAACACACCGTTAAATAAAACGGAGCAAATAAATACTCAAGCTTTACCTGGCCAATAACCACTAAACAAAACGTAATTGAAACAGCAGAAAATGTAGTACCAATAACAGCAGCTTCGCGTTGTGTGTAGTATTTATCTTCGTATTGGCGCGCAGTCATTAATATTCCTACACTGCCATCACCTAACCACGATGCCACACAGTTAACGGCACTTCGCCCTGGCACGCCAAATAACGGACGCATTACTTTAGTTAATAACGTGCCTACCAACTCAAGCAAACCAAAGTTAAGTAACAAAGGGAGCAAAAGCCCTGCCAGTATAAACACCGAAAACAACACAGGAAGTAAGTCGTTTAGTACCAGTGCCCCTGTATTTTCGGACGTGATAGCATGCGGCCCCACGCCTAAATAGGTCATTAATACAAATGCTGTACCAAATAAACGCGTAACTAACCAAATCCAACTAACGTTAAATAAATGATTTAACAGTGGTATTTTACAAATAAAGTGAGGCTTAAAAATACTGATAATGAATGAAGATACACCCGTTATACAAATTATGGCTGTAATAATGGCCTGTGCTGTATCTGCAAAAAACACTTGCATGGCTTTAGCCATCATTGCAATAGGTATGGTCATTGCTTCACCGCTTGACACCGGCGTCATAAACAAAAACACACCAATTAACGAAGGCACAAGGAACGCAAACCAAGTACGCCAATCGTACTGAGGTGAAGTTGATAATTGAGACATATTTTTAACCTATAAAAACCACAAAAAGAGCTAAGCGCTCTTTTTGTGGTAAAACGTATTATTATTTATATTTTAATGCCGCGCTTAATAAGTGCTGCTTCTAGTGCTTGCTGTAAACCATTCATGGTACCTGGCTCAAGCGTTTCGCCTTTATCGTCCATCCAGGTTAAGCTTGTGCCACCTTGCTTGGTTTTACTCACTAAAATTTGGTATTGGCCTTCATCAATTGGTAATTGCGCAAAATCGTCGCCCCAAATCGAATCCCACATACTGCTCTCTGGTGCTTTATAATCGGCGGTAATTAAACCTGTGTCTTGATTTATTTCAACAATAGTAAACGACAAGCGCTCTAAAAAGCCTGAAAAACGATCAAATACCGCATCGTAAGATTGCTCAGTAACCAGTGCTGCATTGCCTTTATTGTCAAAGCCCATTTCTAAAGAAATAATACCTTGGCGCTTGCGCATATCAACTTCAAGTTGGCGATAGCGGTAATCAAATTCAGTAATAACTTGGTTAAGTGCACGCACTTCTAGTTGCTGCTTAAGCAAGTCTGTAAGTGTTGTATCACCTTTAAAATCTATTAATTCAGCACGTAAAGAGGCTGTACGTTCATGCGATTTTTTTTCAATAGAAAATCTAAAACGTTGGAGGTCATCGTTCTTTTCATCGCCCCACAACCAGCTTTCTTCGGTTTTAATAATTGCGTACCAATCGGTTTCAATAATACCAAGTAACTTGTCTTCTTTGGTTGTAGCGGTGTTATTTTCAGCTAAAACAGCATTTATTGAATCCCAAATAAAGTCATCTAAATCAACAATGCCATCGTTTTTATCAAAATATACGCGTGCTAAATTATCCGCCTCTTCGACCCAACTGCCTTTTGCTACAGTGAGTACTTGAGCTGGTGGACGATAGTTGGTTGCGTCTGGATTATTGTTATATTGACCTACTTCCATTTTATAAACTGGATCCTGAGCCGGCTGAGATAAAGACGCTGGCGCTTTTACTGGTTCATATGCGCGGTAATTACGTTCATTATGCGCATCGTTAACAAATACACTACACCCTGATAAACTTACCAATACACTTACTGCAAGTGCTTTTGGGATCCAATACTGCACAGATATTTCTCCTTAGCATACCCTTTAATTGTTTTAACAAATATATGAGTGGGTTATGCCGATTTGGTTCAGTGTAAAATCAATATTAACTTTACATTTTTATTTGGCTACTTAATTGCAATAAAGTTCAGCACCTCAACTTAGAAAAAACTAAGGGCAAATAAGCAAATTTTAGCTATGGTACTTTCCTGTGCCAGTAAAAACAAGAAACACCGTACTTTAAACGCGCTTAATTAGCCCGCATTATAGTTTACACACCGTTTTGTGTTAAACTTCGCCGCCGAGCAAGTCCTCGAGTGTATTTAGTAGTGTTATCCATTGCGTTGTTATAACCCTTGTAACTTAGGTATTTTAACCCATGACTGCATTTTCAAATCATCAAATTGTGTTAACCGCTATAGGCGAAGACAGGCCGGGTATTGTCAGTGAGCTTACGCAATTAGTCAGCGACTGCCACTGTAATATTATAGACAGCCGCATTGCCATTTTAGGCTGTGAGTTTACCTTTATAATGTTATTGCAGGGTGACATGTCGGCCATAAGCCGCATTGAACACGTGTTACCAACCAAGGCAATGGAACTTGGCCTGCTAACCATGATGAAACGCACTACAAGCCATACCCCTGGCGAGTTTTGTGCCGGCTATACGCTCGAATACACAGGTATAGACACCCCGGGCACACTAAGCAAAGTGACACGCTTTTTTGCCGATAACCACATCAGCATTTGTTCTTTAAAGTCAGATACGTTTAACGAAGAAACTGACACAAAAATGCGCTGTGAAGTAGAATTTAATATCCCAATAGATGTAGACATAGATAAATTTAAAATTAGTTTTGAGAGCCTTTCTCATACCCTAAACGTAGATTATATTTTTAAACGCATTCGTTAAGGAAATAGCATGAACACAATTAGTCCATTACAAGCAGGTGATACAGCACCCGCTTTTAGCTTACAAAACCAAAACGACGAAACAATCACTTTAAGTGAATTGTTAAAAGAACAACAAGTACTTGTGTACTTTTACCCTAAAGCTTCTACTCCGGGTTGTACCGTACAAGCAGAAAACCTGCGCGACCAACAAGACGAGCTTGCTAAATTTAACACGCGTGTTGTAGGCATTAGCCCAGATCCAATTAAGCGCCTTAAAAACTTTGAAACTAAAAAAGAGCTTAACTTTGATTTACTAGCCGATGAAGATCACGCCATTGCAGAAGCATTTGGCGTATGGGGCTACAAAAAATTTATGGGTAAAGAATACGATGGTATTCACCGCCTTACATTTTTAGTAGGCCAAGACGGTAAAATTAAACACTTATTTGATAAATTTAAAACCAAAGATCATCATCAAGTGGTGCTTGATTATTTGGCGGCAGAATAAGTTAGAAAATAACGACCAAAAAAATACATAAAGCGTTGCCCTAGAGCAGCGCTTTTTTATGTTATTTACTAAATATCCAGGTTAAATAAAGTATCTTCGAGAGATAAATAAACAATTGCTAGTTTTGAATTTGAAGTTACAGTTTGTCCCTTTTTGTTTCCCCAATACGATCTATTAGGTTACTTATTTATGAGACCAGAATTAAGAACTAAAATTATTGAAGTGTGTGATAAAAAAATTGCCAGTAAAGGTGATAATGTAGGCCTGTCTTTCTATGCTTTTTTTGCTAATAAAAACAACAATCCTGAACTTTTAATGGAAGCTGCTACTTGGTGGATTCAAACCCATCAATTAGATCACTTTGTAAAAGCTCATAAAATAAAACAAATGGTGCTCGCTAATTTATAAGCCCCAAGTGCTCATATTCGATGTGCATAATGCTTTAAGCAACAATTAAAAGCGCGAATTAAAGTTTCTAAATCAAGGAGTGTGCATGTCTTTTGTAAAAAAGCTATTTCGATGGTCACGAGGCAGGCAAAAATCAGGCTATGATAAAATGCTGCTTTGTGGTGCATTTTGGCCCATAAAGTTTGATGTGTATTTATTAAAGTTTCCAAAAGGAAGTGAAATACCACCGCACACTGATCATGTTAAAGATGGTCATCATTACAGACTAAATATTGTTTTAAAAAAAGCGGATATAGGCGGAGAGTTTATTTGCGCTAGCCCCCTATTTGAAACAAAACGAATCAAGTTATTTCGTCCTGATATCTGCGAGCACCAAGTATCGAAAATAGAAAAAGGTAACCGTTATGTACTCAGTATCGGCTGGATAAAGAATACTTAGTCAAAAATTATGTTTTGCAACCTTAATAATTAGGCTATTGATGAAAGTCATTATGTATACATTTCTATTTTAACATCGATCTGTATATATTCAGGTTTTGCCATACATTATCGGCAAATGCAAAATTAGGTATAACATCCACTATCAATGCGCCCGACTTCAATGCAATGTTTATGCTTGCCGCGTTTTTCTCTAAACACTTAAATTCGATAAATTGAGTATGAGTATCCGCCAATAGTTCTGAAGCTTTTGAAATAATTTGACTAATAACCCCATTACCCTGAGTACTTTGACTCAACCAATAACCTAACTCTGCAACAGCAGAGTCAGAACAAATTGATTTAACGGCAAATACACCACAAAAATCACCCTTAAAGTGTACTTTAAACCAGCGCGCACCATGTTGCCCACTGTTTATCCTGTCAGAGATGTATTTTTGAGCAGACGCGATATCATTTACGTCTTTAACCCAATAAAGAAACCTTGCTAAATTAGCACGGTTTGAATTCACCAGTTTCAATATCTCGTTCGCATCACCAATCAATAAAGGAGTAAGCTTTACATCATTTGAAATTGTTATCTGCAATTCCTTTCCCATTTATAATCTCCATATTCATTGAGTGAAACACTTTCAAAAAGCTCATATAAAATAGAACTTTGTATGGCTAAACACCAACCTATTTGATAAAAACATATTAAGAACAAAATATAAGGATTTAAATTTGAAAAAAGCAGTTAGGTTTAAAGCGTATTTAGTGGCTTTGATCACATGTATTATTGGGTTTCAGTTTTCGACGGCAAGTAATCTGTTTTATGCAAACCCGTTTTATATTGGCGGTTTTATTTTTGCAATCGTACTAATTGTTAATGTTATTAATTACTTCTGCCCAAAGTGTAAGAAAAACCAAGTAATGCAATCGGCTACAAGCTATCGCCTGCCAACAAATAAGTGCTATCACTGCGAGGAAGAAATTAACTAGCCTTGTCGGATGGCGCTTCGCTTATCCGACCTACGTGTTTAAATAAGCTTGTTAGAGTTTGATATAAAGAGTGCTTGGAAAGAGTGCTTGGAAAGAGTGAGCATTGAAGTTGCTGTGTTGGGTTTCGTTTCACTCAACCCAACCTTTTATCTACGTAATATAAATTAACGCCGAGCAGCTTATCGCTTACAGCTAACCACTTAAAGCCGCCTTTGCGCTTTAACTAATTCCTAAATACTTATGCACTTGGATTGATAAGCGCCAGTTTTTAGCAATACAGGTGTCGATTGCTAATTTGGTTGCAGATACCTTTTGGCTAATTGGCTGTAAATACACAAGCTTGGGGTTAACCCCTGTTTTAGCAAATAACGCTTCTAACTCTTCTACGTGTTTTTGCATGGCTATCGGGTGCTTAATTTCGTTAGCGCGCTTCATAGCGCTGGTAAGCACTTCGTAACCGCCGCGCATGTTTATCTTTGGCGATACTGTCACCCATGTTTGCTCAGGGGCGAGTATTTCAAACGTGCCGCTGGTTTCTATTTGCGTTGTAAAACCGTTATCGTGTAATAAGTTACATACTGGGTTTAAATCGAACATGCATGGCTCGCCGCCGGTAATTACTACGTGCTTTGCGGTATAACCACGTGATTTAAATAACGCGAGTACTTGCTCTGCGCTGGCATCGGCCCAATGATCTGAGTCGGCTTTTTTTTCTACGGTTTCATCAAGTGATACTTTGTATACGTTGTCTACATCCCAGGTTTGTTTAGTGTCACACCACGAGCAACCGACTGGGCAGCCTTGCAGGCGCAAAAATATTGAGGGTGTGCCAGTAAAACTTGCTTCACCTTGGATGGTTTCAAATACTTCATTAATTTTGTACAAAAGAGATCTCACTTACTACCTAGTAGCCAAATTGCTACTATTAAAGACGAAAAAGCGCTGTGCAAAAATTGTTATTTAAGCTGCGGCCGTGTAGTATATCGCGCCCTGATATAAACCTCTATTAAAACTAAGAGCAAAACAGATATGACGCAAAAAGTAGTTGTTATTTATTCCGGCGGTATGGACTCATTTACCGTATTAAATAAAGCCCTGCAGCAAGGCCATGATGTATATGCCCTTTCGTTTGACTATGGTCAGCGTCATGTAAAAGAGCTTAAAGTGGCTGCACAAGTGTGTGAAAAGCTTAATGTTCCGCACAAAATTGTGGATATTTCGGCTATCAATCAGCTTATTGGTGGTTCGTCGTTAACCGATAACATTGACGTGCCAGAAGGTCATTACGAAGAAGAAAGCATGAAGAGCACGATTGTGCCAAATCGTAATATGATTTTGCTCTCGCTTGCTGTTGGTTACGCGGTATCACTTAAAGCAAGCCAAGTTTATTACGGTGCTCATTCTGGGGATCATGCTATTTACCCCGATTGCCGTCCTGAATTTGTGCAAAAAATGGATGATGTATGTCGTATTGCAAACTACGATGCAGTGGAAATTTTTAGCCCGTATTTAAATAACACCAAAATTGATATTTTAACCGATGGCATAAAAATGGGTTTAGATTACAGCCAAACATGGACGTGCTATAACGGCCGTGAAAAGGCCTGTGGTAAATGCGGTGCGTGCCAAGAACGTTTAGAAGCATTTGCACTTAATAATATTACAGACCCTTTAGAATACGAATAAGCAACAAATAAATAGTTATTTAGGTTTAAATAAAAAAGGCTATGTTACGTAGCCTTTTTTATTGCATAGCATTTAATTACACAGCGTATAATTAAAAAATCCTTTTAAAAATTACAACCAGCGCCTTACGCGTGCTTTGTAGGCAGTAAATTCTTCACCAAATAATTTAGTAAGCGCACGTTCTTCTGGCATTATTTGAAACAACGTTAAATAACCAATAAAGCCAACAACACCTAGCATTGCCCAAACCGAACTTAACCACACGCCCCACCCAGCTAAAATAAATGCAAACCCTAAATACATTGGGTTACGTGAAATACGGTAAATACCGCTGGTGACTAACTTTGATGCCTGTTCGGGTTTATTTGGGTTTACCGTGGTTTTAGCTAACTTAAAGCTCACTACACCTGCAACACAACTTACACACCCAATAATAACTAAACTTGCCGCTAAATAGGCAACAAATACAGTGAAGTCAATGACACTGTATTGCGCTATGAGCGCCATAATGCCTGCAAAAAATAGAACAACGATAACGGGGGGGATTTTATTATTTAGCATAATAACTCACTGATAAAATTAGTTTATAAAATAATATGTTAATAACTATATGGCGATTAATTTCATATTAAACAACCCTGTTACTGTATAAAGTATGAACACCACACGTAAGTATTTGTGTATACGTATTTAGCCATGGTATTAAGCGGTTAATTTCACCGTACAGCTCTTTACAAATAAAGTTACAATTGTCAGCTTTAACTAAAGTGGGGAAAGCGTATACTTTAATAAATAAAATTAAAAAGGAATATAGTTATGTCTGGTACTACGATGATTGTACTTATTGTGCTTATATCTGTGGGTTCGGGTGTGGTTTACGATATGTATAAAAAGCATTTAGAGTTTAAACATAAAATGCAAAACAATAATAGCGACGCTCATAAACAACTTGCCGAAACAAAAGCAGAAGTGGTTGCTCTAAGAGAACGTGTACAAACACTTGAAGCCATTGTGACTGACTCAAGCTTTAACGTTAAGCAAGAGATCAATAAACTGTAAGCGTTATTAAACGCTTACTCGTTCGCTAAATTTATTAAAGGTAATTTGGATATAGATGGGCATTTTCTGGTTGCTCTATTCCATGGGCTGCTAAAAACCCACCTATAGCTTGTCCACACCCTTGAGGTGCACGCCCACTGTCTATTTCAAAGTTTAATTGATTGGCTTCTTGCTTACCCATTGAGCACAAATCAACTGTACTGGGGGAGCGCATTGCAATACTTAACTTACCAATGTTTTCTACTGCCACGTTTTTACTAAATCGGGCAAACCCTTGATATTTAAATTGCTCGCTCACATAGTCGTTGCTCGTGTTAACTAAGGCTGTGATAAAACCATGTAAAAAATGGTTACTTGACGACCCCGTAGTCAGAAACGCGATGGATTTATTGTTAAACTCGCTTAACTGAGCGCCATCACAATGCAATTTTACTGTATACAAATGTTGCTCGTCAGTAATGGCTTGATACCCTGTTAGTTCAACAGCCGAATCAGCAAATACAATGCGGCTCACCAAATCGGTAATATTATCGCTATGGTGCGTGTGTAAAACTAACTCTGGGTTTTGCGCCATGACAGGTAAATCGTGATGGTTATTAAACGGTGTGCTTATTGCACCATTTTGTTTTAACTGGAATAACTCTCTCACTTCGTGCTCACGCGCAACTTTTAAAGCCAAAAAAGCCGTTTGAATAAGTTCTGACGTAGGTAAGTTTTCTTCTACAATCCAGCGTCTACCAAAAAGCAGTTTTTTTGCTTTGTCGGTATTTTGATTACCACTTTTTTTGTAGTTGTCAGGGCTGAGTACCGCAACTTGAAGGTATATCTCATCACCTTTTTGAGCGGCAAGCACCCTAAAATGAGCCGAAAACTCAATACTTTCGAGCACTTCGTTCACACTTTCAAGCGTATGTTTGTAACGTAAAAAATGCTGTGGAACTATCCAATTATTATTCGCTAATTGCACAAGCGGCGCATACGGGATTGGCTGCTCGTAACTATGTTGCCATTTTTTGTCGTTACTGAGTAACGTATTTAGGTGACTATTTTTATCTGACATAAATAAACCAAATAAACTCGCACTGGGCAAGATATTAACTGTGTTTACATTACGTGTTTTGTTATGTAATTAGATCACAGCCGCCCGACAAAATTGGGCTTTTTTAACTATCGTAAAGGCTTTGATAGTCGCTTATAACTTTTTGATAATAAAGCTCATCTTTATTGAGCATTTTATTATAATGATTTAATAGTCGTTGAATGTAAGCCGTATGCTGTTTATCATTTAAGTCCCACATGGCATCACCTGTTTTACTTACCGGTTGGCTGCTTTTAAAGCTAACCTCTAGGAGTTCATAAACACGGTTTTTGTCACTAATAATTTGCTCGCTATGCAAACCCAAATTAAGCGTGTGTAAACCACTGCGCAGTAAATAAGTATGGTGAATTGGGCATAAAATAAAACGCACATGCTGTAAACGCTCTGGTGAGTTATTCGCTATTATTTGCTTCACCAAACGCAGCGCTAATTCACCACCAATACCGGCTATAACAACGATCTGATTTTTTACATCATCCAGCTTTATACTTCCAACGTCCTGACACAAGACCTGCCATTCTGGCTTTTTATTACCAGGCACCCTAAATTTTTTATTATGGGTTAATCGCGCTTCTAAATCGGTCATCACATTAGGCAAAATATCAACAAACATGACTTTATTGGCAGCTGAGCGCTTCAACAAAGCCATACCTAAATAGCCATGATCGCAGCAACAATCCCAAATAGTGTTTTGCTGGCGTGTTATAAGCGCATCAATCGCAGTCAGTCGTTTACTGAGTTTCATTTAATCAGGCGAATGTGACATTTTATAGACGAGCGCTTTTAAACTTTTATCACTGTCTATTTCAATAAAGCGGTCGGTAGGTGCAAGGCGTTCTACGAATGTAATCGCACCTTGTGTGTGCTCGTCAATCAGGGCTTTAAATGCATCCTCTGAGAGCTCAGGGCTATTTGCGCATAAGAGCAATTTTGTTGTTTGATTAAGTAACTCTGGGAGCCTGCGAAGCACTTTTTGGTAGTCTTTGGTTAAAATAAAGCTGCCTTTTTGAAAACTTGGCGGATCGACAATAATTAAATCAAACGGGGCTGCTTTTTTTAATTTACCAAACGACTTTAAAATATCGTGAGGTAAGTAACTCACCCCTTTGTCAAAACCATTTAACTGATGGTTTTGCTTACCTACTTTAAGCACCCCTTTACTCATATCCATATTCATTACATGATCGGCACCGCCTTGCATTGCTGCTAACGAAAAACCGCACGTGTACGAAAATAAATTAAGTACTTTGCCATGCTTACTATTAGCCATTACAAACTCGCGGCCGCTTCGCATATCAGGAAAAATCCCTGTATTTTGGCGGCTTTGCAAATCGACTAAAAAGCGAATTCCGTTTTCGGTTACTGTATGCTTATTAGGGAGCGTTCCAAACATGACTGTGTTTTGACTTTGCACACCCGCGCGTTGCTGATAAACAAGCGAGGTAATTAATTCTGGGTGGTGTGCTTGCGCCCATTGCCAAAGCGTTTCGGTTAACTGATGAAGCGTTTTTTCGTCTATTTCATCATAAGAGACTAAAAATAAGCTTGGTGGATAAAAATCTAAATTTAAGTGGCTTAATGCCTCAACACTATGGCCTCGCCCATGAAAAACACGACACAATTCGTTATTTAAAATAGGGGCGCTTTCAAGTGCCGTAATCAGAGGCGTAAAATTTGTAGTCATTTTTTAATTAATCAACTGTTGTTGTAGTTCGTGTATTTCGTCGCGCACAGAGCCTGCTTTTTCAAATTCTAAGTTGCTCGCATACGCGTGCATTTTAGTTTCAAGTTGCTTAATTTGCGTTGCAATTTCTTTCGCGCTAAGTACCTTTTTAGATTCTTTGCGAATAAGCTGAAGGTTATCTTTAGGGCCAGCCTCTTCGCCTACATCCATCACATCAAGAATCTTTTTAGCCAATGCACGTGGCTCTATGCCGTTGTCTAAATTGTATTGATGCTGAATTTCGCGTCTGCGACTTGTCTCATCTATTGCTTTTGCCATTGATTTTGTGACTTTATCGCCATATAAAATAGCACGCCCATCCAAATGACGCGCAGCTCGACCAATGGTCTGAATGAGCGAACGGGCTGAGCGTAAAAAGCCTTCTTTGTCGGCATCAAGTATGGCAACCAATGCCACTTCTGGCATGTCTAAGCCTTCCCTTAGTAAGTTAATACCCACTAACACATCGAATACACCAGCGCGTAAGTCGCGAATTATTTCTACCCGCTCTACGGTATCTATGTCTGAATGCAGGTAGCGCACTTTTACGCCATGTTCGCTTAAATAATCGGTTAAATCTTCTGACATGCGTTTTGTCAGTGTAGTAACCAATACTCGCTCACCTTTTTCAACACATTGATATATTTCTGAGAGTAAATCATCAACTTGGTCGCCAACGGGTCTCACTTCAATAAGCGGATCTAAAAGCCCTGTTGGGCGAATAATTTGCTCTGCAACTTCCCCACCACTTCGCTCCATTTCAAAGTCGCCAGGCGTTGCCGATACATAAATGGTTTGCGGTGCAATGGCTTCAAACTCTTCAAACCTAAGGGGTCGATTGTCCATAGCTGAGGGCATTCTAAAACCATACTCTACAAGGTTTTCTTTACGGCTTCTGTCGCCTTTATACATAGCGCCAATTTGCGATACAGTTACATGCGATTCATCAATAATCATTAATGCGTCATCAGGTAGATAATCAAGCAAGGTTGGCGGCGGATCGCCGGGGGTACGACCCGATAAGTAACGACTGTAGTTTTCTATTCCCGAGCAATAACCCAACTCGGTCATCATTTCTATGTCGTACTGAGTACGCTGCGCAATGCGCTGCTCTTCTACTAATTTATTGGCACTGAGTAATTGAGCTCTTCTATCTTTTAGTTCTATTTTAATATTTTCGATTGCGCCAAGAATTTTTTCACGCGGAGTTACATAGTGCGTTTTAGGGTAAATAGTGGCGCGCACAACATGTTTTTCAACAGCGCCTGTTAGCGGGTCAAAAATACTTAAACGCTCTATCTCGTCGTCAAACATTTCTACTCGCACTGCGTATGTTTCTGACTCTGCCGGGAATATGTCGACCACTTCGCCGCGAACTCGGTAAGTACCACGACTAAACTCTATGTCATTACGAGTATATTGTATTTCGGCTAAACGGCGAAGCATATCGCGTTGATCAACTTTTTCACCTACTTTTAAAAGCAACATCATTTTCATGTATGACTGGGGGTCACCCAAACCATAAATAGCCGAAACCGACGCAACAATAATAGTATCACGGCGTTCAAGTAATGCTTTGGTTGCGCTTAATCGCATCTGCTCAATGTGCTCATTGATGGATGCGTCTTTTTCAATAAAGGTATCGCTCGATACAACGTACGCTTCAGGCTGGTAGTAGTCGTAATAAGAAACAAAATATTCAACGGCATTTTTAGGAAAAAACTCTTTCATTTCACCATAAAGCTGCGCAGCCAACGTTTTGTTGTGCGCCATTATAATTGTCGGGCGGTTCAAATCGTTAATTATATTAGCCATGGTAAAGGTTTTCCCCGTACCTGTTGCCCCTAACAATGTTTGATGAGCAAGCCCGGCTTCTAAACCTTCACATAATTGCTTTATTGCAGTAGGTTGGTCCCCTGCTGGTTGAAACTGTGATTTTAACTGAAAATGATCGCTCAATTATTGCACTCCTGTAATGACTGACTGCTCAATGACTCAAGCTCTTTTATAAACCATTTATACGCTACAAACGCGGTAAATAAATTACCTACCGCCGCACCAATAAATAACCCCGTCAACCCTGCAAAATGACTGCCTAAGTAAGCAAACGGAACATAAAAAATAAATAAACGTATAATACTTAAAAACAATGCATTCATTGGTTTGTGCAAAGCATTAAACGATGAATTTGATAATATGATCACACCTTGCAAACCATAACTTAATGGTATGGTGTAAATAAAGAGCTTAATTACATCTATTACTGCCTGCTCTTTACCAAATATCTGGCTTATTACTCCAGAAAAAATAATCAGCAAAACGTAAATAATAAATTGCCAAACCATCACAAACTTCAACGTCCCTATGTATGCGTCTTTAACTCTACATAATTTTCCAGCACCGAAGTTTTGGCTTACAAATGGCGGGAGTGTCATTGATAAGGCAAGCACTAAAATACTTGCAATAGACTCTATTCTACTACCAACACCAAACGCGGCAACGGCCTCAGGACCATGATTAGCAACAAGTGCCGTCATTACCGCCATTGCAATTGGTGTAAGCATATTAGCACTTGCGGCAGGTACACCTATTTTTAATATTTTGCGGATTGACCCCATAACTGTTTGTGACCCAGCTTTTAAACTAAGTAATCGTTTTCTTGCTATTAAAATATATAAAATAATGACAACAGCTACAGCCCAAGCTATTACACTTGCAATGGCTGCGCCTTGTATACCCATTGCAGGTATAGGACCAAAACCAAATATAAGCATGGGGTCGAGTATTGCATTTATAAGCCCTGCTCCTCCCATTACAATACTGGGAGTTTTAGTATCGCCACTGGCACGTAATACAGAGTTCCCAATCATGGGTGTGATTAAAAATACACTGCCAATAAACCACACATTCATGTATTCATGTATTAAAGGAAGCACCTGCTGTCCTGCACCCAGTAACGTAAATACCGGGTCAATAAGTAAATAGCCTATAAACGATAATATAAGCACCAACACAACAGCCACTAATATAGAGATGCTGGCGTCAAAACGAGCTTCATCTATTTTGTTGCTGCCTAACGCTTTTGCAATGACAGCTGAAGTGCCTATGCCTAAACCAATAGCTAAGCTAATTACGGTAAAGGTGACTGGAAAAGTAAAACTCACTGCAGCGAGAGGCTCTGTACCCAACAAACTGATAAAGAAGGTATCAACTATATTAAACATCATTAACATGATCATGCCGAAGATCATCGGAACAGTCATTATTTTCAACGTTGGCATAATGGGATCGTTAAGTAAATCTGGGCGAGTCTTCGTATTTGAAATTGCGCGCATGGAATAAATGGCCTCTTTTACTGAGTTGATCATTTTAAAGCATCAGGGCAATTCAAGCCACGGATTTATCACTACATTTTACACAGGCACACCCAATAAAAAGAGCGTATGGAGTAAACATCACTTTTTATACGTTTTTGCTAAAATAAGGCCTTAATGCATCAAAAAACAATTAAGACACATTTTTGCTACTTTTATTACAAAACACACGGTTTACCTGTCGGTTTTTTACACAATTCGACACTTTGATTTATCGTAACGAAAAGTTACTCTCATCGAATAACACACTGCAACCCTAAAACGCTAAGCTGCTGTTTTCATTTAAAATAAAAATAATGATTTAAAAGCTTGAAATCGTTGTAGCACTCTAAAATACTGGTGCCGCTGATGTTCTTAAAGTTTCATAAACAGAGTTATCCACAGAAACCGTGGATAACTCATTCAAGGCCGCATTTATAAAGGCTTCGAGAGACATACATTTTACGTGCAGGTCTGACCAAATGAGGGATTTACATTTTAATGCTTTTGTAACCTTAGCCGACAAATTAACCTAGGTTAATATTTTTAAATTTCGACAGCCCTGTGACCACGCATTAACGCATGCGTATGTAGTTACAAGTTATTGATTGTGTTCTTTATGAACATGCAGGACTTTATTTATTTAAATGTTTACACTTCATAATTGCACACAATTAAACAGCGTGTTTATCAGTAAAGTAATACCGAATAAAAAATACCCTAACATCAATATTACAGAATTAATTAACTAATAGGCCTAAACAGTTAATTTTGTTTTTTGAGTTTTACGCGTAATAAATCACTTTATCTTTGTATTTTATTTACTCAACCAACAGTACTAAACGATCACAAAAAGTTATTTTGTTAGTAACGGTTTTATAAAAATGCCAATGAAGTGCTTAAAACAAAGCTATAAAACACGCAGATTGCACATAAAAACAACGAATAAACCTCTTTTTTTAATTTATGACTTTTATATGTTGACACTTTGCAGCGCGGTCATTAATATTTCGCCCCGTTGAAAGGCAAGACGCTTCCCCCTTAGCTCAGTTGGTTAGAGCGACGGACTGTTAATCCGCAGGTCCCCCGTTCGAGTCGGGGAGGGGGAGCCAAGCTTTTTAACCATAAACGATTCCCCCTTAGCTCAGTTGGTTAGAGCGACGGACTGTTAATCCGCAGGTCCCCCGTTCGAGTCGGGGAGGGGGAGCCAAGCTTTTTAACCATAAACGATTCCCCCTTAGCTCAGTTGGTTAGAGCGACGGACTGTTAATCCGCAGGTCCCCCGTTCGAGTCGGGGAGGGGGAGCCAAGCTTTTTAACCATAAACGATTCCCCCTTAGCTCAGTTGGTTAGAGCGACGGACTGTTAATCCGCAGGTCCCCCGTTCGAGTCGGGGAGGGGGAGCCAA
>NZ_JAHXRM010000220.1:0-275 GCF_019392235.1 Pseudoalteromonas sp. CR1
GGTCAGCAGTGACCCGGTTGCCACCGAAAAAGAAATCGACGAGTTGATCGCGGCGGCCAACGCCAACCCTGACGTGGTCACCGCGGTTATCGTCGGCAACGAAGCCCTGCTGCGCAAGGAAGTCACCGCCAAGCAACTGGTGACGCTGATCCACAAAGTCAAAAGTCAGATCAAACAGCCGGTCACCTATGCCGATGTCTGGGAGTTCTGGCTGCAACACCCGGAAATCGCCCCGGCCGTGGATTTCCTGACCATTCACCTGCTGCCGTACTGGG
>NZ_JAHXRM010000221.1:0-275 GCF_019392235.1 Pseudoalteromonas sp. CR1
CTTCGGCCTCCTGCATGCCGGCGTGCGACTCCCATCGCCAGCCGTGGCAGCAGATCTCGAAGCCCTGTTCGACCGCGTCGCTCGCGATCCACGGCGTGGCTTCGAGCGCACGCCCGCAGGCGTTGAGGGTGAGCGGAACTCCGGCGTCCATCAACATCCGGGTGATGCGCCAGTAGCCGACCCGGGCGCCGTATTCGAACTGGCTTTCCATGCACAGGTCGGGCACGCCGACGATCTCGTGGTTGACCTCGTGGCGGCCTTCGTTGCGCTCGTCG
>NZ_JAHXRM010000222.1:0-275 GCF_019392235.1 Pseudoalteromonas sp. CR1
GAGGGCATCGCTGAGCGGATCGCGACGTTCGAGACGGAGCCACGCACGGTAGAGCAGCTTGAGACGCAGCTACGCGAGAAGGGCGACCACTTCCCGACAGTCGTGGTCGAGCGCGACGGCGAGGTGATCGCCTGGGCCAGCGTGAGCAGCTACCGGAGCCGGCCATGTTACGCGGGCATTGCCGAGCATTCGGTGTACGTCTCGCGGGCTGCACGCGGGGCCGGGGCTGGCCTGGTGGCGCTGGAAGCACTGTTTGTAGCAGCCGAGCAGCAGGG
>NZ_JAHXRM010000223.1:0-275 GCF_019392235.1 Pseudoalteromonas sp. CR1
TGGATATCGCCGGCGGTACGGGCGATCTGGCGGCCAAATTCTCCAAGCTCGTCGGCCCTACCGGCCAGGTCGTGCTGGCGGACATCAATGGCTCGATGCTCAAGGTCGGCCGCGATCGCCTGCTGGATAAAGGTGTGGCCGGCAATATCGAGTTCGTCCAGGCCGATGCGGAAAAGCTGCCGTTCCCGGACAACCATTTCGACTGCGTGACCATCGCCTTCGGCCTGCGCAACGTGACCCATAAAGAGGACGCGATCCGCTCGATGCTGCGCGTA
>NZ_JAHXRM010000224.1:0-275 GCF_019392235.1 Pseudoalteromonas sp. CR1
GAGGATAGCCGGGCCGATCCGCGACAGCAGATTGAGATCGGGCCCGAGGGCGAAGGGCACGAGCGCGACGATCATCAGGAAGAAGACCAGCGACAGGGCGCCGGACCCGCCGACCCGGCCGGCGAGGCGCAGGTCGCGGGCGATGAGGGCGAGGACCGCGCGAATCACGCCCACTCCTCCAGAAGGTCCGCGACCGGTGCCGCGGCGGCGGTCTCGATGCGCAGTTCCGCAGCGCCGGCGAGGCCGAGGGACTGGTGGGTGGCGGCGATCACGAG
>NZ_JAHXRM010000225.1:0-275 GCF_019392235.1 Pseudoalteromonas sp. CR1
GCTGTTCTGGCACGTCTACGATTCGGCGCGGGCGCTGGTGGAGGTCGGGCTCGCCTCGCTCCACGATTTCGGCGGCTGGATCGTCGCCGGGGCGATCGTGGTCGTACCGCTCTGGCTGATCGCGCGCCTCTTCGCCGTCTCCCGCTGACGGAGTCGGGGGCCGATCCGACACGGTCGCGCCCCGACGGCCCGGCGCGCCGTGGGTTCGGGCAGATCGGCCGCCCGCCATCGCAACCCGCCGATGCGATCACCCCGCTTTGCGCGGAGGGCTCGGC
>NZ_JAHXRM010000226.1:0-275 GCF_019392235.1 Pseudoalteromonas sp. CR1
CATATATCCATCCACGTTCAATTCTATTAATAGGAAGCTCTTCTCTATTATTGGCAACTATCTATTGTCTTAATTCTGGACCAATACTTTCTAATGCATATCTAAAATGACCAACTATCGGAAAGTTATGTGTTATAATGTGTTTTTTATTGAAGAATATATCTCTTATTGCAATTAAGGCAAATACTATTATAATGTATAGCCACCAAGGTATTAGGCCTAAGAAATGAAAAAATGCATCCATGTAATTAAAATATCAATCGAAAATAACGGTC
>NZ_JAHXRM010000227.1:0-274 GCF_019392235.1 Pseudoalteromonas sp. CR1
TTTGGGTCGTATTCGTAGCACAGGGTGGGCTTCCCCATAGCCAGTGCCAGTATCTGCGCATGAAGACTCATGGCAAAAATGGCATCGCAATCTCCCAGGACTTCAACCGTTTCTGGAATAGTCAGGTTACCGTACAGCGCGCACTGATGCGTATCGGTCAAACGAGCCATAAGAGATTCAACGAAAGCAATATCAGATGTAGAGCGACCGTCAATCTGATGTGATTGAAACGGCACCCAGACTAACGTAAAGGTGCTAGGTACAACAGCCTTAA
>NZ_JAHXRM010000025.1:0-42130 GCF_019392235.1 Pseudoalteromonas sp. CR1
GGAGTGGTAGTTCAGTTGGTTAGAATACCGGCCTGTCACGCCGGGGGTCGCGGGTTCGAGTCCCGTCCACTCCGCCAATTGTTATTTCCTCAATAACAAGGTTATAAGCATAATTTAGTTTTCACCAAAAGCATTTCTAGTATTTTAAATTTTAGAATTATTAATACTGCCAAACTATTAAATAAAAATTAATAAATAATTATTTTCATTCATTTTTTGTGTTTTAAATAATACTTTTAAATATACACATGTATTTGCATTGAATAGGCTTATAACGTCACTGTAGATGCTATTTTTCGTTATTAAATAAAACCCACTACCTAAATTTTTTACCGCCACAGATTACCTCAGAGCTAATTAAGTTGTTTTATACAAATCCGCAATAATACTTAATCATTTTGCGGGGCTAAGCGTGTCGCTACCTTGTTAAAAAATTCTCTTTTACAACAGCATGGATGCAGAAGGTAGAGCAATGCAGGAGCAATTGCCAAGAACAACTAAATAGCGAATTTTTTGTCTGGCTATTAACACGTTTTTCCAGCCTCAAAATAGATCATCTAATTAAGCGAGTTGGTATTAGTTTATTTATAAAAATGAGTAAGTACTTCTAGCTACAGCAGTAGTCAAATCAATAAGTTTGCCTCTTTACTTTGTCGGCTTATAATAAAACCTTAGTTTAAAGGGATATTTTATGATTGAAGTCGTTGGCTTAAATAAGCAGTTTTTCAACAATGTAGTTTTCAAAAATTATAATCAGGTTTTTTCAGATCAAAAACTCTGTATAGAAGCGCCTAATGGCCACGGTAAAACTACATTACTTATGATGTTAGCAGGGCTTGATAAACCACAAAGTGGCTCATTTTTATTTGCCGGCAGTACTTTAAGTGAGCCTACAAAAACAGTAGCGATTGCCAGTGACCGAATTACGTTACCTGATTTTTTAACAGCTAAGCAAATCATTGATTTGTCTGTTCGCACAGTCGATTGCCAGTGGCCACATGAATTAGTTAAAGGGTTTAGCTTTACTGAATTTTTAAATACTCGATTTAGTGCCTTGTCTTCGGGCAATCAAAAAAAGTGTCAGCTTATTTTAGCGCTAATGCGAAAGTCACCTTACTTATTTCTTGATGAGCCAAGTGCTGCACTTGATCAAATGAGTATTCAGTACCTTTTAAACTTACTCGATGTTTATTTGATTGATAAGCCGAATGGGCAAATTATTATTACTTGTCATGAGCCTGCAGTCTTTACCACACATGGTTTCAGATGTGTGCCGTTATGAGTTTTGTGAGCGTAAAAAGCAGGCTTGAGCAGTACCATGCGTTTATAAGCTATCGGTACTTAGCATACACGCTTGAGCTTAAGCAGCTGCTAGTGCAGCTAAAGAGCTTTGGTTTGATATTTTTAGTGGTATTGGGTTCATCCATTTTGGGCTTGGTGCTGTTGCTCTTTTTAGGTTTAGGGAAAATTATAGACAGTACAGATGCGCCTTTAAGTGGTGCTCAAATGGCGCTGTTTTATTTGTTATTGCAAAGCGTGATGTTAAGCGCAATGAAACCGGCAATTAAGAATAGCAATCAACGGTTATTTCAGCGCACAATCGCTCGTCCAAGCTGGTTAAATTTAGCAGATATAAAATTGCTACTTATTAGCAATGGCTGGCTTATAGCGAGTCTGCTGGTAGCACTTGATTTAACCTTAGTACAGTGGATAAAAGTACCGCACTTTATCGTTTTTATATGCCTTCAGTTAGGTTTAGGCATTATCTGTTTATACAAACCTAGTGCACTCGTTTATGGGTTTGTTTTTAGCACTTTATTTTTATTAACTTCTGTTGAGTTATCACCGCTTATTTATCATCTGGGTTATGCAATTATCTTTTTCTTTAGCATTTTTATACCGGTAATTAATATAAATAGGATGGTGAGTGTGCGCTCTTTGTTTGGTTTTTGGTTTTGTTACTTCATAAACCATAGCTGGACGTTGGTATGGCGTATATCGTTACTTTTATGTGTATTTATGGCATCGGCTGCTTTATTAGAAAAGCGTCCAGATCTTGTAAATATACCAGATACTGTGGCAATTGCTTTTATTGTACTTTTTAGCAGCTCATTACAATTTGATTGTACTAAGGTTTATGAACAATACCGCTTGTTTTTCAAAATGACTCATAAGGCGCGAGCGTTTAATATCAGCCAGTTTATACCCAGTATACTGTTGCTTTTAGGAGCCTTTATAACCTATAGCATTACGTTTGAGAGATTAAACAGTATGTTATTAAGCTTGGGTTTTATGTGGTGTTTATTGCAGGTTTATTTTGCACAAAAAAAACCAGCGCATTATGCGCTGGTTTGGATTATTTCTACCGTTGGGCTGCTTGCTTTACTAAATTAGTTAAGCAGCATCCACTTTTGTAATAACACTATCTCGAGCGGCTTTGCCTGCAAGCAAATCAGCAGGGTCAAAGTCATCTACGTTAATTACGTCTAAACGAGCCTGTTCTACAGCGGCTAACTTATCCGCTTCGGCTTGGCTTAAAATACCCGCTTCAAGACCCATTTGCGCTACTTTATCAAGTTGGAAAAACGGCAGTTTCACACCTTTTTCTTTACATACTCTTTCAAATAACGGCTCTACTTCTAGTACGTCTTTAAGCGTTTGCTCCTGACGACCTACAAGATTAAGAGGCTCATTTGTTAAGTATACATAACTTGCTAAACGGTTACGTGTTTCGCTAGGTACTTGTAAGATTTGAGCTAGTTTATGCTCTAACTTATCAGTCGGTTTGCGCACCGGGCGACCAAACGGGAACAATAACACTTTCAATACGCCACGAAGTGGTGCAGAAGGCATGTTGTTAATCAAGTCAGCAAGCGCACGTTGACAGTGGTAAAGGTGATCCTGACAGCTCCATTGAACTAGCGCAAAATCTTCTTTCTTACGGCCTTCGTCGTTGTAACGTTTAAGCGTTGCAGATACTAAGTATAGGTAGCTTAATAAATCACCTAAACGTGCAGAAATACGCTCTTTACGTTTAAGAGAGCCGCCAAATACAGCCATGCTTATGTCAGACATAAGCGCAAGTGAAGCACTAAAGCGAGACGCTATGCGGTAAAACTCAGCTGTTTCGTCATGGTAAGGCACACTTGTAAAGCGAGCACCTGTAAGGGCAAGCCACTTAGTACGCACTAGGTTCGACATAGTAAAGCCAATATGACCCATTAGCGCTTTATCAAATACGTTAAGCGCTTCTTCGCGATCTTCAATTTCACATGCACCAAGCTCTGTAAGTACAAATGGATGACAGCGAATGGCACCCTGGCCGTAAATAATCATATTACGGGTCAGGATGTTTGCACCTTCAACGGTGATGGCAATAGGTGCACCTTGATAGCCACGACCTAAATAGTTATTTGGACCAAGCATGATCCCTTTACCGCCAAGAACGTCCATTGCATGGATTGTTGCATCGCGCATTTGTTCGGTTAAGTGGTATTTAATAATCGCTGATACAACAGACGGTTTTTCACCTAAGTCAACCGCGCCAGTCGACATGCTTACTGCAGCGTCTGAACTGTATGCGTAACCGGCTAGTTTAGCCATTGATTCTTCAACACCTTCCATTTTACCAATTGGCAAACGGAACTGACGACGAATACGGCTGTATGCACCCGTAGCGGTGGCAATCATTTTAATTCCGCCGGCAGAGTTAGACGGCAATGTAATCGCACGGCCTACCGATAAACACTCAACTAGCATGCGCCAGCCTTGGCCAGCCATATCAGGGCCACCAATAATGTAATCAAGAGGTACAAAAATGTCTTTACCGCGAGTAGGACCATTTTGGAATGGTACGTTAAGCGGGAAGTGACGACGACCAATCTCTACTCCAGGAGTATCTGTTGGGATCAACGCACAGGTAATACCTGGCTCTTTCACATCACTTAATAAGCCATCTGGATCTTGTAATTTAAATGCAAGCCCAAGCACCGTTGCCACGGGCGCAAGCGTGATATAGCGCTTATTCCACGTTAGGCTTATACCTACAACTTCTTCACCATTCCATTGTCCTTTACACACAACACCGTAATCAGGGATTGAACTTGCGTCAGATCCTGCTTCTGGTGATGTTAATGCAAAACATGGAATTTCATGGCCGCTAGCTAAGCGCGGTAAGTAATGGTCTTTTTGCTCTTTTGTACCATAGTGTTGTAATAATTCACCTGGACCTAATGAGTTTGGAACACCAACAATTGACGAAAGTAATGTTGATTTACTCGTTAGTTTTTGAAGTACACAAGACTGAGCAAACGCAGAAAACTCTAAACCGCCGTATTCTTTTTTAATGATCATGGCAAAAAATTTATTATCTTTGAGGTATTGCCATACATCTTGCGGTAAATCAGTTAACTCGTGTGTTGCTTCCCAATCGTCTAGCATGCTACATACTACTTCAACAGGGCCGTCTATAAAGGCTTGTTCTTCAATAGTAAGTTTAGGCACAGGGTATTGATGTAGCTTTTTCCAATCTGGGTTACCGCAAAATAAATCAGCTTCCCACCAAGTTGTACCCGCATCGATTGCTGACTTTTCAGTGTCAGACATGCTCGGTGTTACTTTTTTGAATACCGTAAAGATAGGTTTGATGATGTATTGCTGGCGAATACCAGTAACTGAAAGAGGCACTGCGATGACCAAAAAGATCAACCAGCTAATTAAACCAAAAGCACCCGCAAAGGTACCAATTAATAACGTTGCAGCAGAAACACCAAGTGCTGTGTTCCAACTCGCTCTGTGGTAAATCGCAGTGCACAGCAGTACGATTAAACCGAGTGTAGATATGAGTGTCATTTTAATTCCTTAATAGAGGTCAGACCACCTTATTTAGAGTAGCGCTAGTCAGCTCAAGTTTCAAGTAAATTAGCGTGTAAAATTATAGTAAAAAGTCAGAAGTTTTGCTTTACAAAATACCTTTTAAGGGGACGAATAGTGCTTTTTGCCATACACATTATGTTTTTTATTAATTCAGAGCGTTAAAAATTTATAATTCAGGTAGTCATAATGATTTTTTTAAGTAAATATGCAACTAATCTAGCAAAATTTTTTTTGTAAAATGTACTGCTATTTATCCGTATTTTTTAAGGGCTATTTATAAATGTGTGAATTACTTGGCATGTCAGCCAATGTACCTACTGATATCTGTTTTAGTTTTTCTGGTCTTTTGGAGCGAGGCGGTAATACAGGTCCGCATAAAGATGGCTGGGGTATTACTTTTTATGAAGGTAAGGGCTGTAGAACATTTAAAGATCCTGAACCCAGCTATAAATCTGAAATTGCTAAGCTTGTTAAAGCTTATCCTATAAAAAGCGTTTCGGTTATCAGCCATATACGCCAAGGTAATCGAGGTCGGGTATGCCTTGAAAATACTCATCCGTTTACGCGTGAGCTATGGGGGCGCGAAATAACCTACGCACACAATGGCCAGCTTTCTAATTATCACGATTTAAAACCCGAATATTATCGCCCAGTGGGCAACACCGACAGTGAACTCGCTTTTTGTTGGTTGCTGGATAAAATTCGTGAAAAATACCCAAAGCGACCTTCTAACATGGCGTCAGTATTTAGATACGCAGCAAAGCTTTCACATACGTTACGTGAAAAAGGTGTATTTAATATGCTGTTGACCGATGGTGTATTTGTTTTAGCGTATTGCACAAATAACTTACATTACATAACGCGCCGTGCGCCATTTGGCAAAGCTACATTAATTGATGCTGATATGGTGGTTGATTTTCAAAAAGAGACAACCCCAAACGATGTGGTCACTGTCATTGCAACAAGGCCGCTTACAAACGATGAACGTTGGAAAAAAATGGAGCCAGGAGAGTTTTCGTTATTTAAAATGGGTGAGCTTATATAGCCCACCTATTTTACAAATAAACTTTCAGTTAATTAGCTTGAAGGTTTTTAGTGTGGTCAACCGTTGCGGTTGGGGCAGTCACAGTAAATGAATTCATTTGAACTTCAAACTGTTCAGTGCCTTTTTTACCTTTCCACATGCGCACAAGCATGTAATCCATTTCAGGTGCAAACCAAGCGAGGGCTTGTCGTTTGTCGGTATCGTATAAGCGTTTAACTTTAATTGCCTCAATGTTACCTATAGGCAAAGAAATCATTTCTGTACCAACAACCTCGAAATTATATTCCCGACACTTACCTTTTTTATCAATAAGCGGAAAAGAGAAGTTAGTTTGACCTTTTTTTAACCCTTCACGAACCTGAACTTGGTACGAAATTGCGTCTTGATAATTATCATGCCATTGACAGTTTAGAGGGTATTCGCTTTGATTACTCATTACTTTTTGCGCTTTGAAGTCAAAATCTAGCTTATAATCTTCATCAGGCAAAGTCCCTTCACTTTTTTGATAATAATGTGATGGTATTATCTTTTGTTCTTTGAAAGTAAAAGTTGAAGACTCTTCTCGCACATCAGTAAAAATCATCCAGTCAATATCACTGGAATATTTTATTCTGTATGTGTTTTCATCGATTTTTTTAAGAGTACGAATAGCTTTACCGTGATTACTGCCTTTACGCAAAATATCATACTTGGCTTCGTATTGAGTCAATTCGCCTGCAATAAGGCTTGTTGGAAGTAAAGCGCCCGCACATAGCATTAGGGCGCTTATTTTTTTATTGTGGGTAGTGCGCGCCGTGTGCAGGAAGTTGTTTTTTGTCAAGAACCGCATAATCTGCTTCCATAGTAAGTCTTTGTTCACTGAACCATTTGACCACCAAAGGATAAATTATATGCTCTTGTTCGTGCACGCGTTTTGCTAATGTGTCTGCTGTATCATCCTTGAGTACAGGTATTTGTGCTTGAAGAATAACCGGACCACCGTCTAATTCTTCAGTTACAAAGTGAACACTTACGCCATGAACATCGTCTTTTGCATCAATTGCTCTTTGGTGGGTATTCAGCCCCTGGTACTTAGGCAACAAAGATGGATGAATGTTCAACATTTTTCCAATATATTTTTGCACTAAGCTAGGTGTAAGAATACGCATAAACCCAGCTAATACAACTAGATTTGGTTCAAAAGAGTCGATAACGTTCATTAACTGCGCATCGTAGGCCTCGCGCGAGTCAAAATCTTTATGACTAAGGACTTGCGTTGCAATGCCTGCATTTTTAGCACGCTCTAGGCCATACGCGTCTGCTTTATTACTAATAACAGCCGCAATATGTCCGTTTATCTCGCCACGTTCACAGGCATCTATAATGGCTTGTAAATTAGAGCCACTGCCTGAAATTAAAACTACTAGACGAGTGGGTGCCATTACTTAGCACCACCTACAATGTCTACTTGCTCTTCGCCTGGTGCCGCATCTTGGATTTCGCCAAGGTGCCAAGCGTTTTCACCTAAATCTTTAAGCATAGTTAAGCTTTGCTCAAGTTTATCCGCAGGAACAACCAAAACCATGCCTACACCACAGTTAAATGTGCGGTACATCTCATGCGTAGTAATATTACCGTTTTCTTGTAACCAGTTAAAAATAGGTGGCCACTGCCAGCTATCGCCTTTAACCACTGCCTTAGCAGATGCAGGTAGTACGCGTGGAATGTTTTCCCAAAAGCCACCACCCGTAATATGCGAAAGGGCATGTACGTCAACGTGCTTAAATAACTCAAGTAACGGTTTAACGTAAATACGTGTAGGCTCTAATAAATGCTCGCCTAGTGTTTTACCGTCTATAACTTGATTAGTGTCGGCGTTGGATACTTCAAGTACTTTACGAATTAAAGAAAAACCGTTTGAATGAGGGCCGCTAGATGCAAGCGCAATAAGCTGATCGCCTGCAGCTACTTTAGTGCCATCAATAATTTTAGATTTTTCAACCACACCAGTACAAAAACCTGCCATGTCGTAGTCTTCACCATCATACATACCTGGCATTTCTGCTGTTTCGCCACCAATTAGGGCACAACCTGAAATTTCACACCCTTTACCAATACCGGTTACTACGTCTGCTGCTGTGTCTATGTCTAGTTTACCTGTAGCATAGTAATCTAGAAAAAACAGGGGTTCAGCACCTTGAACAATTAAATCGTTTACACACATAGCAACTAAGTCAATACCTACGGTATCGTGCTTTTTAAGGTCAATTGCCATACGCAATTTAGTACCTACACCATCAGTACCCGCTACTAATACTGGTTGTTTATAACCTTCAGGAATTTCGCACAGTGCGCCAAAACCACCAATTCCGCCCATCACTTCAGGACGACGGGTTTTTTTAACTACGCCTTTAATACGCTCAACAAGTGCATTACCAGCGTCGATATCTACGCCCGCGTCTTTATAGCTAAGAGACTGTTTTTGTTCGCTCACAGGTTTTCCTCAAAATAGTTGTTTTGGGTTGCTTAGAAACGCGCGTATTTTACAACAATTGCACCTGCGCGGCTAGCGTAAATATAGCTTTGAAATAATTAACAAGGACACTTGTCCGCTAGTTGCTGTATTAGTAAACAAAAAAGCGCCCAACGGCGCTTTTTAATAACAAAATAAAACTTAATATAGTAATTAGGCTTTAGCTGTGAGTATTGCTCTGAGTGGGGCAGGGTAACCTTCAATGGTTTTACTTGTATCGTTTGGGTCTAAAAAGTCGACTAACGATTCGTTTTCCATCCAATCAGTTTTACGTTGTTCGTCGAGCGTGGTAATTGCGCAGTCTTTTATTTGTACATCTTTAAAGCCAACGCGCTCCATCCACAGTTTTAATGCAGCAGTACTTGGAATAAACCATACATTGCGCATTTTTGCGTAGCGGTCGGTAGGCACGAGTACTGTGTTTTCGTCGCCTTCAATTACTAGCGTTTCAAGCACCAATTCGCCACCCGGGCGAAGCTGTGCTTTCAATTGTGCTAGAAAGTCGATAGGTGAGCGACGGTGATAAAGCACGCCCATCGAAAATACCGTATCAAAGGCTTTAAGTTCTGGTAGGGCTTCAACACCTAGCGGAAGTAAATGTACGTTCTCGTCTGGGTTATAATGTTTAATGGCCTGAAACTGACATAAAAATAAGTCAGACGGATCAATACCCACTACAAACTCAGCGCCTTCTCCGCGCATGCGCCACAAATGATACCCCGAGCCACAACCAATATCTAACACGGTACGGCCTTTTAACGGCTCAATATGTGGAAGGAGCCTGTCCCATTTCCAATCGCTGCGCCATTCGGTGTTTATTTCAATACCATGCACATTAAATGGGCCTTTGCGCCAAGGCATCATGCGTTTTAATAAATGTGTAGCTTGCTTTTGCTCGCCTTCGCTCATCTCCCCTGGTGCGCCAATTTCTACTTTAGTGGCGATATCAACGTGAGTTGTTTTTACTACTGGTAAATTTTTAAGTACTTTTTGCCATTTTGGTAAATCACCATGGCTTGCCTCTAACTGCCAATGTTTTAATTGAGCGGGTAGAGTTTCTAGCCAGTGGCTAAGTGAGCTTTGTGCAATAGCAGCGTAAAATTGATTAAACCATTGAGACATAAATTACTCTTTATTATTTAATTGCTACCATTGAGCAAAAATTAAAACATTGGTACCACACTTGTGTTTGGCTAAAGCCAATATCACTTAACCTGTTAAGGTGCGTGCTGAGTGTGTCGGGGCGCATTACATTTTCTATTGCGGTACGTTTTTGACTTATTTCAAGCTCAGAGTAGCCATTATGACGTTTAAAGTCGTGATGCAAATCAATCAATAAATTATCGCATTGCTCGTTTTCAGCTTTAATTTTTTCGCTTAGTAGTAACACACCGCCAGGCTTTAAATTAGCGTATATTTTTTCAATAACAGCTTGGCGCTGCGCATGAGGGATAAACTGCAGTGTAAAGTTCATTGCCACAACCGATGCATTTTTGATATCAAGCTCGTTAATATCCCCTAAAGTAACGGTTACAGGTACCTCAGATTTAAAACCCTGTAAATGCAGTTTGCAACGCTCAACCATGGCTTGTGAGTTATCCACTGCAATAATATGGCAATTATCGGTGCGAATATTACGGCGCATACTCAGCGTTACTGCACCAAGCGAGCAGCCTAAGTCATACAAGTTAGAATTACTTTGTGCATATTGCCCCGCTAATTTGCCCATAGTGCTAACAATAGTGGCATAGCCAGGCACAGAGCGCTGAATCATATCGGGGAATACTTCAACCACATTTTGGTCAAAGCTAAAATCTTTTACTTGTTGCTCAGAGGCGTAAATACTGTCTTTTATGGTCACGAAGGCAGTCTCTTTAAAAATAATAAGGTTATTTTAACATTTTATGCTGGATAGTCAGTGATAAATTCAGTAGGTTGGCTAGAATTATGAATAATAAGTACAAAAGAGAACGTTAAATGAGCAAAAGTAAAGTTATTAGCACCGACGATATACTAGCAACACTTTGTCACTCAGTGACAGGGGTACTTTCATCAGCAAGTGGTAACGAAATAAGTTACTCAGCCATGGTGCAAAAAATAACACGCACCTGCATGCGACCAGACATTGGTTGCTTTGTATTATTTGATGGCGGATTTACAGGGCTTGTTGTCACCAACTTCACATCGCAAGCAGCAATGGAAATATACGGCGACTACATGCGTAACATGGGTATGCCGGAAGAAGAAATAGCACATAGCCATTTGTCAGACGATGTTTCAAACGTAATGGGCGAGTTAATGAACCAAATTGTAGGCGACTTTACCTCTAAAGTGCGCGAACAACTTCATACCTCTATTACGCAAAATCAGCCGAAAATGATGGCAATTAATAAACAAGTGCAAATTTCGGTCGATACCACAATGGATCGCCCACAAGCGCGCCGCGTTACTTTTACTACCCGCAATCAAAATATTTTCTACTTAGAACTGGCAATGGATAAAACAGAGTTTATAAAACTACACGACTTTGACATTATTGAAGCCATTGACCCAGATGACATTATCGAAAACGAAGCTAAACAAAAAGCTGAGAAAGCGCAGGCTAAAAAAGAGCCCGTGCAAGACGATGCTGATGACGACTTTATGGCTGAACTAGGGTTGTAATCGTAGGTTGGGTAGAGTGAAACGAAACCCAACGTGCTTTTGAGTTGGTATTGTTTAGCTATCAGCGGTCACTAGAAAAGCTACCAAAGAGAACGCGATTTTAAATCGCGTTTTTTGTGAATAAAAAATAAAACCTAAAGGAAAGGGATTACATGGCAGTTATCGATAAGAAAAATAATAAAATTTTTAAAGGAGTTTTGATTTCCTTAATTGTATTAGCAATAGTTTCAATGGTTGTCATCTTTACACTTTGGTTCAAAGGTTTAGGTGTAGGAATCGGAGGAACCACTGAGACTTGGTCTCACTTTGGAAGTTTCTTTGGTGGGGTATTAGGTCCTATACTTTCTTTCTTCTCTTTTATTGCGATTATATGTACCGTTTACCTTCAATCTGCAAGTAATACAGCCCAAGCTTCTGCTAATGAACAAGCCGCAAAAGATCGGCTATTGGCTGAGGATCTAGCAGTAAGGTATCAAGAAGAGCAAAAAATTGCATTTCTAAAAAATATAGAACACGAGAAGCAGCAACAGCTACTATCTTTTTTCATTAATACTTTTGATGAACTTGAATCACTAGGTTGCGAAGCTGTTCAGGATTTAACAGAAAAAAATGAATTTGGGCTAGCTACCTTATCATATAGAACCACTTCTTACGCTTGGAAGGCACATTCAACGTCGCTAGTTTTAAAAAGGTGCCTTGATAAATTTGATAGTGGAAGTGCAGAACTTATTTATATATATGCAACTAAATGTTCAGGACAGATAAATAACTTTAAAAAAAATATCGAAATATATCGAGCTTGCTTTAACAATAGTGCTGAAGAATTAGCTAGGGTTTTAAATGAGTCGCAAGAAACACACATAAGGTTTGAAAATTCTCTACAAATTTTGAAGGATAAATACATTTCAATTTGGGAAGAGGAAAGTAACAATGGAAACTGATCTGAGATTACAAGCCATAAGGATTTTCTCCCATCGCTACCACTACACAAAATATCCGTAAATCCAGCTCCAATTGGTGATAACTCGGCTCCATGTGGCAGCACAGTTTATAAAAGCTTTTATTGTGATCTTTTTCTTTAAAGTGTGCGAGCTCGTGTACAACTAAGGCTTTTAATAAAGGCTCGGGGGCGCGCAATAAATCGCTGTTTATGGCTAAATCGTGTTTACGGGTTTTGCCTTGCATACGATAGGTGTGCGTACCCAATGCGTTGGTGACCATGTCGCCTTGTTTTTTAAATGCTGCGCGGCCAAATGGTGGGGCGTTTTTTAAATACTGCTTTTTAAGCTCGGTGGCGTAGCTATAAAGTAGTTTATCGGTGGTTATGGTGTGCGCTTGCGGGTACTTTTTAAGTAAGTAGTCACAAGCCTTGTTGTTACTAATTAGGCTTAATACTTGCTCAACAATATTTGCAGGGTAGCCTGTAAAGTAACGGGCGTATTCACTCATTTTTATGTCTCTATATTCTTGTTTTATTTTTAAAAAAGGGCATGTTGCTGCGCTTCTTTCTCGCCGCTAAACGGATTGAGTACACTATGGTTATACCCAAGATCTTTACAAAATTGGCGTGCAAGTAATGGCGACTCACGATTATCAGCAGTATGAAAAAACACATAAGGGGATTTACCCTCATCAAGCCATTGTTTTACTTTACTAAGCCACGGCTTATAAAAGGTTTGGTAGTCGTTTTGTAAATCAGCAATCACAAACCGTGCCATAGGCTCTGACCCCGTGGCAATTGCATGCACCGGCAAGTGAGGTTTTTTTTGCTGCGCATCTATTAACGCTTCGGTGGTTGGCTTTACTGCAAAAAGCGCTCGCGTATCCATAGAAATACGATTTATGTTGTTTGCCATTAATAACTGATTAAGCGCTATTTCGGCTTCACCTTTTTTAAAAAACTCAGCATGGCGTACTTCTACACCATAGGTAAGCTCTTTAGGCAGTAAGCTAATAAAGTGTGCCAATTTAGATAAATCATTTGGGCCAAATGCTTTGGGTAATTGCAGCATTATTTGCCCTGTTTTTTCAAGTAAAGGAGCAAATAGGGTTAGCCAATCGGTAAGTTCTTTTTGCACATTGGTAAGCTGTAGTTCGTGGCTAAAACGACGATGAAATTTAAAGGTAAATTTAAAATCGTCAGGTACGCTTTGTGCCCAGCGCAAAGCAGTACTGGGTGATGGGTCGGCGTAAAAACTGGTGTTACCTTCTACCGAATTAAAATGCTGCGCGTATTGGCTTAGCATGTCGGCGTTTTTACATTGGCTTGAAAATAAATTGCCTTTCCATGCAGTGCTAGACCACTGAGGGCATCCAATATATAACATAAAAAATAGCTAATAAATTACATCGTGGCGCCAGTGTAGCAAATACCAACAGTGGCTGCTTTAAATTAACACCAACACACCAAACACGCCTAGCATCTTCAACCTACTTGGGTATAATGCAGGGCTTAATTTGAATATTCTTAGATTGCTTACGGCTT
The DNA here is from genome assembly GCF_019392235.1 of Pseudoalteromonas sp. CR1. NCBI lineage: Bacteria > Pseudomonadati > Pseudomonadota > Gammaproteobacteria > Alteromonadales > Pseudoalteromonadaceae > Pseudoalteromonas > Pseudoalteromonas sp. CR1. The sequence goes on from NZ_JAHXRM010000025.1 coordinate 13,582, forward strand.
TATTTGAAGTGTGGTGGCCTTTTTTTAAATTATGCGCCTATATAAACAAATAATTTTTACCGTTGAAGCCTTTTATCTGACAGGAAAACTATGCGCTCTATATACTGCGGACAGCTAAATAAAACTCACGTAGATCAAGAAGTTGAACTATGTGGCTGGATCAACAAACGACGTGACCTTGGTGGACTTATCTTTGTCGATTTACGCGATAGAGAAGGTTTAGTACAAGTTGTATTCGATCCAGAAGTTGAAGGACTAATGGATACAGCGAACAAGCTTCGTCAAGAATTTTGTGTTCAGTTAAAAGGGGTTGTACGTGCTCGCCCAGAAAGCCAAGTAAATAAAGACATGGCAACTGGCGAAGTAGAAATTTTAGGCACCGAGCTTACAATTATTAACCGTTCAGAGCCTTTACCGCTTGACTTTAACCAAACAAACTCTGAAGAGCGTCGTTTAAAGTACCGCTATTTAGACCTTCGTCGCTTAGAGATGAGTGACCGTATTAAATTACGCGCTAAAGCTAGCAGCTTTGTTCGCCGCTTTTTAGATGAAAACGGCTTTTTAGACATTGAAACACCGGTGCTTACAAAAGCAACGCCAGAAGGCGCGCGTGACTATTTAGTACCAAGCCGTGTCCACAAAGGTAGTTTTTACGCATTGCCACAGTCACCACAGTTGTTTAAGCAATTGTTGATGATGTCGGGTTTTGACCGCTACTACCAAATTGTTAAATGTTTCCGTGATGAAGATTTACGTGCCGATCGCCAACCTGAATTTACGCAAATAGATTTAGAAACCTCGTTTATGAGCTCGGATCAAGTACGTGGCATGACTGAAAAAATGATTCGTGAAATGTGGCAGTCATTACTAAACGTTGATTTAGGCGACTTCCCAATTATGCCTTACAGCGAGGCAATGAGCTTATACGGTTCTGATAAGCCAGATTTACGTAACCCAATGAAATTAGTTGATGTTGCAGATTTAGTAAAAGATGTAGAGTTTAACGTTTTTTCAGGCCCAGCTAATGACGAAAAAGGCCGCGTTGCTGTATTAACAGTACCGGGTGGCGCTAAGCTTTCGCGTAAGCAACTTGACGATTACACTAAGTTTATTGGTATTTACGGCGCTAAAGGCATGGCGTGGATGAAAGTAAACGACCGTGATGCAGGCGCTGAAGGCGTGCAATCGCCAATTGCTAAATTTTTAAACGAAGACGTAATTACCCAGTTACTTGCGCGTACTAACGCACAAACTGGCGATATTATTTTATTCGGTGCAGATAAGCGCAACACAGTAAATGAAGCAATGGGCGCGCTTCGCCTTAAAATTGGTGTAGATTTAGAAATCACTAACCTTAACAGTTGGGCACCACTTTGGGTTGTTGATTTCCCAATGTTTGAAGAAGACGATGAAGGTACGCTTCACGCAGTACACCATCCGTTCACAGCACCAAAAGATATTAGTGCAAGTGAGCTTGAAGCAAACCCAGCAGCGGCTATTTCAGATGCCTACGATATGGTATTAAACGGCTACGAAGTAGGTGGTGGTTCGGTACGTATTCATAATGCAGATATGCAAGAAGCCGCATTTAGAATTTTAGGTATTGAGGCACAAGAGCAGCAAGATAAGTTTGGCTTTTTACTTGATGCCCTTAAATACGGCACACCACCACATGCTGGTTTAGCATTTGGCCTTGACCGTTTAGTTATGCTTTTATGCGGAACAGATAACATTCGTGACGTTATTGCTTTCCCTAAAACTACACAAGCGTCTTGTTTATTAACAAACGCACCTAGCAAAGCGAATAGTGATTCGTTAACTGAACTGGCAATCAGTGTGGTAGAAAAAGCAGCCCCTAGCGAAGAGTAATTTGCGCTGAGTTTAAAGCGTTGAATTTAAAAACCCTTAAGTTGTTTGCTTAAGGGTTTTTTTGTGGTTAAATTTAGCGCAGATTGTAATTTAACCACTATAAAAAGGAATTTCCATGTCAATTAATGTCACTTTTTTTGGCGAGTTTTTAGCTTTTCTTATTGTGCTGTGTATCCCTGTTTTTGCTGTAATTAGCTAAAAATAGGTAAGCGAAAAAGCACCAGCCCCGGTGTTTTAGCCTTTGTAGGCGGGTGCTTAGGATTGTTTCCACTATTCGGGCTAATTTATATTGCGGTACTTGCGCTTAGAAAAGATTTACCAGAGAGAGGCGACTATAGCCATTGATAATTGTGAAGAGGAAAGGGTTAAGTATAAAGGTTAGCTAAAACAAAAGAAGCAAAGGCGATACCTAAGCTTCTAAACGTTACATGTGTTGTTTAATTATCGGCTAGGGCCATTTTTATTGCGTGCACTGGCTAGTTGCCTAGCAATCGCTAGTAACGCCGGTGAAATATCGTCAGCGCCATTTTTAATTAAAGCAGTAACATCACCCGATGAAAACAGTCCATCACGCGGTGATTTAATTCCTAATTCACGAACAAAGTCCTTTGTTTTACCTGTACTGCCGGTTTCAATAAACTTAAATATAATGCGTTCATTGTTGTTTTTAGCGGGGGTTTTTAATGTGCTAATTTCATCATTAATTAAGGCTAACTTTTCTTCTAGAATTTCAATGCGCTGTTCAATGGTGCTGTATGATTTCATGTGTCGGATCTTTTACTGAGTATATTGGAACAATTGCATCTATTATCGCACAATTTTGTGTTTGCGGCTGTTAGTCTTTTTCAACATTTATTAATCTGCAGTTTAAATGTAATAAATTTGGCATAACCACACAGACTATTATTACTTTAAAGGCTGTTATTAAGATTATAAAGCGCCTAAACTAACTGGTATTAATTATAATAAACAATATGTTAAGTAATATGCATCAAACACTTTTTTATCTCACACTTCTTTTTATAAGTGTAAGCTCCTATGCAAGCGAAGCGTTTATTACAGACATTAGCCGTGATCGCGAGATCCCAGTTAGCATTTCGTTACCAACCAATAACGTTAAATGCAGTAAACAAAATAAATGCCCCGTTGTCCTTATAAATGCAGGGTATGGTATGAGCCACAATCGCTATACTTTTGCCAGTGATGAGTTTAATAAACAAGGTTATCTAGTAATTGCAGTGGCCCACGAATTAAAAACCGACCCTACGTTAAATGTACATCCCCCTTACATGACTACCCGCATGGAGAACTGGCACCGCGGTGTGGTCACTCTTAAGTTTTTAGTCAATGAATTAGCAGCCAAATACGCAGAGTATGATTTCTCAAAGCTCACTTTATTTGGTCATTCTAATGGTGGAGATATTTCAGCCTTGTATGCCGCAATGTACCCTGATGAAGTAAGCGTTGTAATTACGCTTGATCATCGTCGTATGTTATTGCCTCGTAATAAAAATATTCGTGTATTAACACTCAGAGCCAGTGATTACCCAGCTGATGCAGATGTGCTTTTAAGCGATAAAGAGTTGGACGAATTTCCGGTTACTCAAATTCGTATTGAAAAATCTCGCCATAACGGTATGTATGATGGTGGCCCCAACTGGCTGGTTAAGAGAATGAGTAAAGAAATTGCTAAGTTTATGAATTAGTAGGTTAACGCGCCGTTTTAGCAGCGCGTAATGGCAAGTTCTTCTTATGCGAAATTTACGTAGCGGTTTGCCCAATGTGCAATGATTTTTGCAGCGTAGTCGGCATCGCTTTTATTAGTCAGTAAATGATCGGCGTTATCTAGACTTATAAAGCTTTTTGGGTGCTTAGCGGATGCGTAAATTTTTTCAGCTTCAGTAATGTTTACGGTTGTATCAACCGGTGAGTGCATTACTAATAAAGCGCGTTTAAGTTTACTTATGTGGCTTTTATCGTATTTAGCTATATCGTCGATAAATTGCTTTTTAATGGTAAATTCGCGCCCAGCTAAACTCACTTTTGCTTCGCCATCTGCGTTTATTTCATCTAAATGGGCTTCAAAATTATGTGCTACATGTTGCGCATCTGACGGTGCGCCAATTGTTGTGATAGCTGTAACTTCAGGAATATATTGTGCAGCAGCAAGCACGGCAGCTCCCCCTAAACTATGACCAATGAGCAATTGCGGGGCTTTAAAGTGCTCTCTTAAATGATCAGCAGCAGATACTAAGTCTTGAATATTTGATGAAAAGTTACTGTTAGCAAAATCACCATCGCTGTTACCGAGGCCTGTAAAATCAAAACGCAGTACAGCAATTCCTTGTTGAGTTAAAGCACGACTAATGCGCGTTGCTGCGGCAATGTCTTTACCGCAGGTAAAGCAATGGGCAAATAGGGCATAAAATTTTATGTTGCCATCGGGGAGTTCAAGTTGTCCGGCAAGTTCTAAGTTATTACTTTTAAAAGATACTTTTTGTCGCATGGGGCGCCTTTTTGAACCAATAAAATACGTTGTAATACTAGACCAGATATAAGTACTAATGAATGCAAATTCAATGGCTTTTATTTATTGATCTTGATCAACGCACGCTTTGATGGTGGCACTTTACGGACATATGTCCTTATGTTTTTGGGGCTGTTTGTCTATCCTCGCATGGCGCTATAATGAAGTCCTTGCTACTTTATATACTTAAAAGTATTTGAAGTACTTCACTTCAAACAACCTATTCACTGGAACGTACAATGCAATTACCTACTGTTGATTATAAAGCTCCCGATGCGGCTGCACAATTTGTTGAATCGTTAAGAAATACTGGATTTGGTGTTTTAAAAAATCACCCAATTCCACAGTCTTTAGTTGAGTCTATTTACAAAAACTGGCAAGACTTTTTTAACTCAGAGCAAAAGCACGACTTTTTATACTCTAAAGAAACACAAGACGGTTACTTTCCGCCTTCAGTGTCTGAAGTAGCTAAAGGCTTTACCATTAAAGACATTAAAGAATACTTTCATGTTTACCCAAATGGGCGTGTACCTGCTGAGCTTGAAGCCGACGTACGTGAGTACTACCGCTTAGCAAATGAGTTTGCTGCAACACTTTTAAGCTGGGTTCAAGCTGAGGCGCCTGCTGATGTGCGTGCTAAGTTTTCGATTGATCTTAAAGATATGATTGCAGACTCGGATCAAACATTGCTACGTATTTTACATTATCCACCTATGACGGGTGATGAAGAGCCTGGTGCTATTCGTGCTGCTGCTCATGGAGATATTAACTTATTAACCGTATTACCAGCATCAAACGAGCCAGGCTTACAAGTTCAAAAGACAGACGGCGGTTGGTTAGATGTACCCTGTGATTTTGGTAGCCTAATTATTAACATTGGCGATATGCTGCAAGAAGCATCTGGCGGTTACTTCCCGTCTACGATTCACCGTGTTATTAATCCAACGGGTAAAGCGTCTACTAAGTCGCGTATTTCATTACCGTTATTTTTACACCCGCGCCCAGACGTTGTACTTTCAGAGCGTTACACCGCGGATAGCTACTTGCAAGAACGCTTACGCGAGCTAGGTGTTAAGTAATACATAAGCTTAATTAAGCCTTACTGTTAGGTTTAAGCATTACCAAAAAACGGCTTTTAGCCGTTTTTTGCGTTTTAAGCCTAGTAATATAGGGCTTCAATTGGGCGCAAAGTAAATAATGTCATGCATTCTAGCCCACGACAGGTATAATGCGCGCAACTGGCCGTTTTGGCCTTATTTAAAAGAGAGTTTATATGAGTTTTGAAGGTCTAGGTTTATCACAGTCTTTAGTTAATGCGGTTTTAGAAAAGGGCTATGAAACGCCAACGCCAATTCAGGCTCAAGCAATTCCTGCAATTATTGGACGTCGTGATGTAATGGCGGCGGCACAAACTGGTACAGGTAAAACAGCGGGTTTTACGCTGCCACTTATCGAACGATTATCAACAGGCCTAAAGGCAAAAAGTAACCATGTACGTGCGCTTATTTTAGCCCCTACGCGTGAGCTTGCACTGCAAGTAAGTGAAAACGTTGAAGAGTACGCTAAGCATTCAAATGTGAGTTCGTTTGTTGTATATGGTGGCGTTAAAATTAATCCGCAAATGCAGCGCTTGCGTAAAGGTGTTGATATTTTAGTGGCAACGCCTGGGCGTTTAATTGATTTACATAATCAAAATGCCGTTAAGTTTGATAGCGTAGAAGTGCTCGTTTTAGATGAAGCTGACCGCATGCTTGATATGGGGTTTATTCACGATATTAAACGCCTTATTGCTAAAATGCCTGCTAAGCGCCAAAACCTCATGTTTTCGGCTACGTTTTCAGATGATATTCGAGCGTTAGCTAAAGGATTAATAAACGATCCGGTTGAAATTTCAGTTGCTGCAAAAAACACCACAGCTAAAAGTGTAACGCAAAGTGTTTACGCGGTAGATAAAGGCCGAAAAACAGCCTTACTCAGCCATTTAATCCGTAGCAACGATTGGCAGCAAGTGTTAGTTTTTAGCCGAACTAAACACGGTGCCAACCGATTAGTTAAGCAACTTGAACGCGACGATATTGTAGGCGCAGCGATTCATGGTAATAAATCACAGGGTGCCCGTGTAAAAGCGCTAGATGGTTTTAAAAGCGGCGAAGTGCGTGTGCTAGTAGCGACTGATATTGTGGCTCGTGGTCTTGATATTGTTGAGCTTCCGCATGTAGTAAACTACGACTTACCTAATGTATATGAAGATTATGTACACCGTATTGGCCGTACAGGGCGTGCTGGTGCATCGGGCCATGCAATTTCGTTTGTAACGGTCGATGATGCAGTCGATTTATACGGTATTGAACGCTTTATTGGTGAACTTATTCCTCGTGCAGAAGAAGAGGGCTTTGAGCCAGTAAACCCAGTAGCAGAACGCGCATTAGACGCACGACCATTACCTGCTAAAAAGCCGAAGAAAAAACAGCCTTTTAATAAACCTAAATCGGACAGCAGTAAGCCAAATAGTAAAAAGCCAAATAATGGCGGCAACGGTACGGGTCCTCGTCGTGGGGGTTCTAAAAAACCTGCTGCTAAAACAGATGACAACACACAAAACCCTTGGTCAAAGCGCCAGTCGGTAGGCGGAAACGGCCAGCGCCGTCGTCGTCCAAATAATAACGATTAATACCAATTTGCAACAATACTTAATTACCTAGCTTTAATTAGTTAGCTCTAATAAAAAACGCGCTTACTTTTAACGGTAGCGCGTTTTTTGTTAGTGTATTAAATACTTTACCATTAAACCAACAAACAAAGTCACACTTACGCTTAGTAGTGTGCCAAGCATGACGTATTCAGTAAGCTTTTTATCTTTACTAGCGCTTAAGTCGCCAAATCTAAAGACCGACTTAGCTGCTAATAAAAAGCCAACACCAGCAAATTGATCAAGCAAAATAAAGCTTAGCATTAACACGCGCTCTAACATGCCAATACTTTGCCCAGCAAGTACCAAGCTACCATTACTACTAAAGTTACCCGTTAAACGCTCTAGCATCATTCTAATAAATACTGCACTTGGACTTAAAATAATTAAATATCCACACACAACCCACAGCACATTTGGGTTAGTGACAAGTGAATATAGGGTTTCTAAAAATTGCGTGTTATCGCTCAACCACACGCTTAAATAGATTATTACGGCTATATGGGCGAGCTGATCCAATAAAAAGGGCACGACACCTTTGCTTGAGTAAGATTTAGCTATATCAATAGCGTAATGACTAAGCATAATAACGGCCGTTGCAATTACAACACTGCTAATTTGTTGCCAGCCATAAGTGTATTCCCATGCGCTGATAATTATTGCGCTAGTGACTCCATGGACCAATACATGAAAATACAGTTTAGTTGCCTTGAAGTGGCGGGTATTTCTGTCGTTAACCCAGCTCATAGGTTGCCAGTAAAAATCAGCCAATAAATGGCCAATAATTAGGGCTACGAGTAAAAGCGAAAAAGCCATTAGCATCTTCCTTGATTTATATTTTTTATAATGTTGCTCGCATGATCTAAAAATCGTTCGATAAGTTGGTAATGGGCTAAATTAAGTAGCTTAGTTACGTTTTCTCTGCTGGTTTTAAGATCTTTTGCTAAAGCTGCATGGCTGTTATCGGTACTCGTTAAATAGGCGTACAAAGCATTGGCTTGTTTTTGCGTTATTTTAGTAAGGAGTACATCAGCAAAGGCTAGATTAAGGTTTAAGCTTTCATGGATGTTTTCAAGGGGAGTACTAAATAAAAACCGTTGATTGGCTATTTGATCAAGGCCATGACCTGAAAGGGTAAATGCTGAACCCGTGGCTGTTTTTATATCATTACGCGGGTTATCTATTTGCCCAATAGCCATACTTTGCCTAACTTCGTACCCTGATGCCTTTAAATATAAATAAATCAAAACAGCATGCTTAAACAAATACTCAGGGTTATTAATTTGTAGTTGAAAAGAATCGCCTCGGTAAATATTCCACAGTGTACTCTTGCCCGATACACTACGTAAACTTTGCTCTAGCTCATAAAGCATGGCATCGTACTGCTGTTTAGGAATAGTTTGCGATTTAATAATATCGCCGCTGATCACACCAATCATAACAATCCAAAATAGTTACTTTTTAAAATGTAACCAAAAATGGTTACATTACGTTATGTAACTAATTTAGGTTACTTGTAAGCAAATAGCAAGGTACACTGAACTTTAAATTATTAGGCTATGGCTATTATTCTGACTAGGGAATTACATGACTTCATTAAACCCGCAGCAAAACATTAAACCGCGTGTAGGCATATTTGTTGACGTACAAAATATTTATTATACGTGTAGAGAAAGCTATAGAAAAAACTTTGATTACAATGCTTTTTGGCGAGTTATGCAGGAGCAATATGAAATCGACTGTGCTTTTGCCTACGCTATTTATCGTGGAGATGAAAAGCAAAGTCAGTTTCAAAATATTTTGAGAGCGATTGGGTTTGAGGTAAAGCTTAAACCCTTTATCCAACGCCGTGACGGCAGTGCTAAAGGCGACTGGGACGTAGGTATAACTATCGATATGCTAGAGCAAGGAAAGAACCTCGATAAGGTGATTTTACTCTCTGGCGACGGTGATTTTGCACTGTTACTTGGGCATTTAAAAAATCAATATAATGTGCCGTGTGATGTATACGGGGCAGATAAGTTAACCGCCGAAGTGCTTAAGCAAAGTGCAGAGCAGTTTCATTTGATTGATGATAGTTTATTACTTTAAAGCTTTAAAAAGAGAGGCTAAGTGCTTGCAACATGAGAGTTTTTAATACACAGCCTATATAGTTCATTTAAACCTAATATAGGCTTTTTTTATTGGTGTAATCAATTGGGTTTGCTAGGTGGTTATGTTAATTTTAAGCGATAACGAGTAATTAAGGATTTACATGCTCAACTACAGTGATATGCCGCTTGATAGATGCTCCAATGTGCGAAAAGACCCAACGTGGCTTAAAGGTCAGATGTCGTCGCAAAGCGTGTGGCTTTTGGTAAAAAACAACGAGACATTATTTATTAAAAATACGCCTCAAATAATGTTTTTACCGTACGAGCAGATTACACAGCTAAACTTAACCAATGCCCTATTTTTAGGCTTAAACACCACAAAAAAGGGAGTATTTGCCCTCGATGTATCTGATATTGACGACACAACCCTTGCCCCGATAATAAGTGGCGCAGAGTTTATGGATATTCGTAAACAGGGGCCGCTTGTTGATATAAAAGAGGGGTCTATTGCTGCGCTTGCCCGTGGGCTATGTTATTGGCATGCAACTCATCGTTTTTGTGGGCGTTGTGGCAGTAAAAACCACTTAGTTGAAGCGGGGCATTCTCGTTTATGTGAAAACGAGCGCTGTAAACACCCCACGTTTCCTCGTACCGATCCTGCGGTAATCATGGTTGTAACTAAAACGTTTGCCGATGGCATTGAGCGTTGTTTGCTTGGCCGCCAAGCAGTTTGGCCTAGGGGAATGTATTCTTCATTAGCTGGCTTTGTAGACCCTGGTGAAACTTTAGAGCAAGCTGTTGCCCGTGAGGTAAAAGAAGAGGCAGGGGTTGAGGTTAATGACGTCACTTATGTAGCGTCTCAGCCTTGGCCATTTCCTTCATCTATCATGCTTGGCTTTTTTGCCAAGGCAACGTCTGAGCAAATTAACGTAGATAAAGACGAGCTTGACGATGCTAAGTGGTTTAGCCGTGAAGATTTGGCAAATTTTGGTAACTGGCATGACGAAGGCGAGCATTTAAAACTTCCTCGTACTGATTCTATTTCTCGCTATTTAATTGAACATTGGCGTACTAATCCATAAGGAATAACCATGTCGAGTAACAGTAATAAAAATACTCAGCTTGTGTCGTCTGGACGCAAAAAAGCTTACACCCATGGTGTAGTAAACCCCGTAGTGCAGCGCGCATCAACTGTGGTATTTGATTCAGTTGCAGAACTTAAAGAGGCGGCAAAAAAACGTGGCGATAAAACCCTCTTTTATGGGCGTCGTGGCACAACCACACACTTTGCATTGCAAGAGGCTATTACCGAGTTAGAAGGCGGTGAAGGGTGTGCACTTTATCCATGTGGGGCTGCTGCAATTAGCCAAGCGTTATTGTCGTTTTTAAAAACGGGTGACCATATTTTAATGGTTGATAACGCGTATGAGCCTACTCGCGATTTTTGCGATAAAATTTTAGCAGGGCTTGGAATTACCACGACTTATTACCCGCCAACAATTGGTGCAGGCATAAAAGAGTACTTTAAGCCAAACACCAAGGTGCTATTTTTAGAATCTCCTGGCTCCATAACTATGGAAATTCAAGACGTACCAGCCATGGTAAACGTAGCCAAAGAACATAACGTAATGACCATGCTGGATAACACGTATGGAAACGGCCTTCATTACCGACCGTTAGAGCATGGTGTCGATATTAGTATTCAAGCGGCAACAAAGTACATTGTTGGTCATTCAGATGTAATGATGGGGGTTGCAGTGGCTAATAAAAAATATTGGCCAACGCTTCGTGAACATTCTTATTTACTAGGTCAGTGTACGAGTGCTGACGATGCATATTTGGCACTGCGCGGTTTACGCACGATGAGTGTGCGTTTAAATCAGCATGAAAAGGCGGCGATAGAGGTGGCAAAATGGCTTGAGCAACATGAGTTAGTTGATCACATTCGCCATCCAGCCTTTGAAACCTGCCCAGGCCATGCGTTTTTTAAGCGTGACTTTGACGGCAGTAATGGCTTGTTTTCAATTGTTATGAAAACAGGGAATCAAAAAGCCATAGATGCATTTTTAGATAGCCTTCAGCATTTTAAGATGGGTTTTTCGTGGGGGGGCTTTGAAAGCTTGGTCACCGCCAATTTAACCATGAAAGGGCTGCGTTCAACCACCGGGTGGGATTTAGGACCGGTTATTAGATTGCATATTGGCCTTGAAGATATCGATGACTTAACAGCTGATTTAGCCCAAGCGCTTGAGGTATACAAGCAGCATTTATAATTACGCGCTAGTTACATTTAAATGGTTTGTTACAAAGCTCACTCTTCGTGGGCTTTTTTTTGCTGGTAATTCAAGGTGTTTACACTTAGTGTTGTTACATTAAGCTTTAATTTGCAGCATTAACAACGTCATTAAGGATAGTCAATGGCAACACCATTACCAATAAACGTAGGACGCTTAACCCAAATTGCGGGTTTTGAGCTAGTGCGTATGTTTTTAACTAAACGTGGGCTTATAGCCCTTGCGGCATTTGCACTTGTTTGGTTAATTATTTTGCGCTACCCGATAGGGCAAGCCGTAAGCATTATTAGCTCGCCAAATTTTGAACAAATAGCCCGTGATATTTCAGGTTCAATTGGCTTGAGCAAACTTCTTGATTGGCCTGAAGCCGAGTTTGCTATGTATTGGCTTATTGCTTTGTACAGTTTTCCTGTGTTTAGTTTATTTATTTGTAGTGACCAAACAGTGGGTGACAGAGAGCGCGGCACGCTTAGATTTTTATCGTTGCGCTCAACCCGATTTGAAATATTGTTTGGCCGGTTTATAGGGCAATTAGCCGTATTAACGTGTTTGGTAGCAATTACTCTAGTGGCCACGTTAGCGGTATTAGGCTATCGCGATCCGAGTTTGCTAGTGGGGGGCGTTGGCCGTGCATTGTCGATATTTTTAATTCTTATAGTTACATTTACACCGTTTGTGGCGTTAATGACTTTAATTAATACTTTTGCACGCTCGTCGCGATTATCAATTGTACTCGCTATTTTATACTTTACAGCAGGCGGTATTGTAGTCGGTTTATTACAGTGGCAAATACCGGTATTGAGCGTGCTTGATTATTTATTTCCGGGTGTACAAATAGAGCAACTTGCGGGGCAAAACCTGCCATTATTAAGTGCTTTGGTAATCCCACTTGTACAAACCGCAGTGCTACTTGCCGTGGCTCAACGTATTTTTGCAAGGAGCTCACTATGAGTACACTAATTACAGGGCGTAACTTGAGTAAGTCGTACGGCTCTAAACTTGCGCTTAACAATGTGAACTTTGAAATTGAGCAAGGTGCGCCCGTTGCACTTGTTGGTCCAAATGGTGCGGGTAAAACGACGTTATTTAGTTTGTTGTGCGGTTATATATCGCCAACCAAAGGTGAGCTTGAAATACTCGGGTATAAACCAGGCAGTGCTGCGTTATTTAATAAAGTAAGTGCTTTACCGCAAGATGCGCAGCTCGATCCGCGTTTTAATATAGATAAACAACTTGCTTTTTACGCCAAATTACAAGGTATGAGTACCAAGCAAAGTCACACAGAAGCATTGCGCGTGCTTGATTTAGTTGGGCTGCGTGAAATTGCTAAAAACCGTGCAGGTGATTTATCGCATGGTATGCGCAAACGTGTAACCATAGCTCAGGCTCTAATAGGTTCGCCGCAAATTGTTATGCTAGATGAGGCAACCGCAGGACTTGACCCTATTCATGCTAGAGAAGTGCGTGAGTTGGTGTCAACGTTGAGCTCTGAGGCAACCTTTATTTTAAGCTCGCACGATTTAACCGAGCTTGAGCGGCTATGTTCCCAAGTGCTGCATTTAGATAAAGGCGTATTGAGTGAGCATCAAACAAAAGTAAATCAAACCGACAAACACTTTTACACATTAATGCTAAACGAGATGTATGAAAACGTTGAGCAACAGTTACAGCTACTTAATGGTGTTAGCTCTGTTTATATGAGCCAACACAAAGAGTATGTTATTGAGTACAACCAATCTGAGCATGCCTTAGATATTGCACTATTACAGTTTTGCCACCAACATAATTGGCAATACAGACAATTGGTTAATGGCCATACATTAGAAAATCAAATTTTTAAACAGGAGAAAGCATAATGGGTTTATTAAGCGGATTAATGGGTAACGCAAGCGAAGTTGATGATTCTGATTTAGAAAAAGTACTCGCTAATACATTAATTGAGGGTGAGCACGTCGAAAAAGCCTATAAAGTTATTCGCGATATGTTCATTTTTACAAACAAGCGCTTAATTTTAATTGATAAGCAAGGTGTAACTGGTTCTAAAATGGAAATGGTGAGTATTGCTTACTCAAAAATCACCAAGTTTAGCAAAGAGAGTGCAGGGCACTTTGATTTGGATGCTGAACTTAAAATTTGGATTGGCTCTGACCCAACGCCACTTACAAAAGAGTTTAAAGCGGGCGATAACATTAATGAAGTTTATAGAGTAATTAGCCAACACGCTCTATAATTGTACATATATTTTAAGTAGTTGTTGACTAAATGTTGCAACTACTTTAATTTTACAGTTTCTTACACCTCCTTACAATTAACTTAACAAATACAAAGGTTTAATTAAGTTTTCATTCAGTTTCCCGGCGTTAGCATGTGCCCACTTTAGTAATTTAGCTAAAGCATAAAACGCAATGTACATAGGGAAGTCTTACAATGAAAAAATTAGCAGTTATTATTTCAAGCATTTTATTATCTAGCACTGCGGCTGCTGCAGACAGCTATCAATCAATTAGTAATCTAAGCTACAAAGACAGCGACAACAACGATACCGTTGCTGTAGATTCTATTTATTACCTATCGCCTAAAAAAACGTTAGGCCCGTACGACCAATTTGAATACATTAATAAACAAAGCAACATTTACGGCGCATACGCTGATGACGACTTTAGCGATACAACATCAGTGGGTGGTGAGTATTTTATTAATGAGTTTGTGATTGGTGCGTCATACACAAACCTTGATGTTGGTAATCATAACGAAGCATATACAATTTCTGGCGGTTACTTTTTTAACCCAGACCTGCTTGCAAAAGTGACGTTAGTTGAAAATAAAGATGGCGAAGACTTCGCTTTATTCGATTTAGCGTATAACCATATGCTAAACACTACCGATTACATTGGCGTAACAGTAACATCTGATGACGACTTTGATTACCGCGCCGTCGCAGCTAAATACTTTATTGATTTACAGCAAGGTAACTATCTAACGTTTGAAGGTAAATACGAAAGTATTGATGACGCTGAGAACCAATGGGTGGCAGAAACGAATTACTATTTTTCAAAAGCGACCTCTGTATTTGCAAGCTACGATAAACAAGATACGTACAGTTTTGGCGCTCAGCACTTTATTAACAAAAATATTGGTCTTAAAGTAGGTTACGAGAACAATGCTGATGATTCTGATAACGATGCGTACTTTGCTAATATGCGTTTTCAGTTTTAATTAAGCGTTTAATCGCATAAATTAAATCAGTTAAGTAACAAAAAGCCCACATTTGTGGGCTTTTTGTTGTGTGTAATAAACGTGTAATCCTACTTATCGTTATATTTTAAAGTGCAATTAGCTAGGCTCATCATTTTAGTGGCACTCGACTGGCTACCCATTGTATTTAAACTAAGATGGGCCATACTTAGGTTATTATTTTTTAATGTGAAAGGAATGTACGCATGTCGGTATTTATCATTTTACTGGTTGTAATAGTGGTTATTTTTGCTGTTAAAGATATTCGCCTAAACCTGATCAGTAGACCCACGTTTAAAATGTTTAAAAAAGTACTTCCACCGCTTTCGCAAACAGAGCGAGAAGCAATGGAAGCGGGTGATGTTTGGTGGGATGGAGAACTATTTAGTGGTAACCCTGATTGGAAAAAATTACACAGCTTTCCAAAGCCTGAATTAAGTGAAAAAGAAAATGCATTTATGGCTAATCAGGTAGAAACCTTAATGGCCATGCTTGATGATTACCAAATAGTGCAAAAAGATAAAGACTTGCCAAAAGAGGTATGGGAATACTTAAAAACAGAAGGTTTTTTTGCGCTGATCATTCCAGAAAAATTTGGAGGTCGAGAGTTTTCTGCCATTGCTAATTCGACCATAGTGTCAAAAATTTCAACAAAAAGTTTAACTGCGGCTGTGACTGTTATGGTGCCAAATAGCTTGGGGCCAGGTGAGTTATTGTTACATTATGGAACTAAAGAGCAACAAGACCGCTGGTTACCCACCCTTGCCAATGGCGAAGATGTACCATGTTTTGCACTTACCGGCCCTGAGGCGGGGTCTGATGCCGGTAGCATTCCAGATTCTGGCGTTGTATGCAAAGGACAGCACAACGGCGAAGACGTAATTGGCCTGCGTTTAAACTGGTCAAAACGTTACATTACGCTTGCACCGGTGGCCACAGTATTAGGGCTTGCCTTTAAAATGTACGACCCAGATGGTTTACTAGGAGACGAAAAAGAGCTTGGTATCACGTGTGCGCTTATTCCAACCGATCATCCCGGTGTGAAAACAGGTGAGCGCCATTATCCACTGAACATGGCATTTATGAACGGTACAACCTATGGTGAGGACGTGTTCATCCCGCTTGATTGGATTATTGGGGGGCAAGAGTGCGCAGGACGTGGTTGGCGCATGCTGGTGGAATGTTTAAGTGCAGGTCGAGGTATTTCGCTTCCGGCGTTGAGTGCTGCAACCGGTCATTTAGCAGCTAAAATGACTTCAGCATATGCCATGGTACGCCAACAATTTGGTGTGTCTATTGGGCAATTTGAAGGTGTGCAAGAGGCCCTTGCACGCATTGGCGGTTTAACTTACACCCTAGAGTCATGCCGATTAATGACGGCAGGCGCAATAGATTTAAAACTCAGCCCTTCGGTTGTCACTGCAATTGCAAAATATCATATGACTGAGATGGGCCGTACTGTTATGAACGATGCAATGGATATTCATTCGGGCAAAGGTATCCAGGTCGGGCCTAACAACTATTTAGCACATGGTTATATGGGAATACCGGTTTCAATTACGGTAGAGGGCGCAAATATTTTAACCAGAAATTTAATGATATTTGGCCAAGGAGCTACCCGCTGTCATCCATTTGTTTTAAAAGAAATGGAAGCCGCTGCTCTTGAAGATGACGATGCTGCTCTGAATCAATTTGATGGTTTATTAATGAACCATATATTATTTGCAGTAAGTAATGCCAGCATGGCATTTATACATGGTTTAACACGTAGTTATTTTGCAAAAGCGCCAGTTGGCGGCGAAACTGCCATTTATTACAAGCATTTAAGTAGAATGAGCAGAAGCTTGGCTATTTGTACGGACGTGGCAATGTTAATGTTAGGCGGTGAGCTAAAACGCAAAGAGATGATATCAGCCCGATTAGGTGATGTATTGAGCCACTTGTATTTAGCCTCTACGGTTCTAAAGCGCTACGAAGACGAGGGCCGTCAACAAGCCGACTTACCTTTTGTTAAATATGCGATAGAAACATCATTATTTGAAATAGGCCAAGCGTTTGATGGCTTTTTTAAAAATTTCTCAAACCCAGTTATTAATTTTGTGCTTAAACGTATTGTATTTCCAATTGGTAATCATTATGAAAAACCGAGTGATGAAATTACACAACGTATTTGTGAACATATGACTCAACCCGGTGTGTTTAGAAATCGTTTAACGCATTTGTGCTATGTAGATGAAAACGCGGGTACTGGAGTAATGGAAAGTGCATTTTTAGCTATGCACGATATGCAAGCCCAGTTTAAAGATTTAAAACAATGGCAGCGCAAAGGCAATATTCCTGCAACACTCGATATTGAGGGGGCAATTAATTTTGCATTAAATAATGACTTAGTAACGCAAACCGATGCTGATGCTATGCACCATGCCAATAAGCTACGCAAACAAGCAATAGCTGTTGATAATTTTCAGCAAGGTGAGTTGTAATCTCCGTTCGCTTAATTAAATGATCTACTTTAGCTCCGCAAAATGATTAAGTATTATTTCGGAGTTGGTATAACGAATTAATTATTGAGCAAATAAAAAGGCCTTACATGTGTAAGGCCTTTTTATTAATTACTTTAACGTGCGTATGGGTCGGCGACTATTTTATCGATATACCATTTACCTTTTTTACGTAGCATTTTTACGCTTCGCATATCATCTATTTTGTTACCGTTTAAATAACCAGTAAAAATAAGATTTATTTTAGCATTGTCGCCATATTGCTCGCGCACACTCATGTTGGTCATATCAACTTCAATAACAACCTCATCGTACTGCATGTTAACTAAGTTACGCGTAAATTGTTTGGCTGTACCGTACGACTTCATAATTCGCGTAAGGTTGGGTGTAGCCATGGTTGTTGCTTTTTGAAGATCTTGCTGATTGTACAAGGCGTCAAAGTAAGCTGTTGCGGTGTCGCCGGGTGAATCACCAAGTTTTTTCACATCATCGCTACAGGCAACTAAAAACAAACACAGAATAAGGCTGACTAAATAGGTTATTTTTTTCATGTTAATTTTTGTTAGTTAGTTTTATTTAAGTGTGTGGTGAATTAGCTAATATGTAAAGACATGGAAGGTAAATAAAAAGATATTACAGAGTAAATAATAAAAAAGGATGCCTAGGCATCCTTTTAAAAAGTGGTTAGTAATGCTTATTGAACAAGCTCTTGGTCACTAAACTCTTCATCAAAGAGTGGGCTTGATAAGTAACGTTCAGTAGCACTTGGCAAAATAACGACAATGTTTTTGTCAGCATTTTCAGGTTTTTCAGCAATTCGTTTTGCTGCTACTACTGCAGCGCCTGAAGAAATACCTACTAGTATGCCTTCTTTTTTCATTAGCTCGTGTGCCATTGAAATCGCATCTTCGTTAGATACTTGCTCTGCAGCATCAATTAAGCTCAGATCTAGGTTGCCAGGAATAAATCCTGCACCAATACCTTGTATTTTGTGTGGCCCTGGCTTAACTTCTTCACCGGCAAGTGTTTGGCTGATTACTGGAGAGTTAGTTGGCTCAACAGCAATAGACTTAACGTTTAAACCTTTTTCTGTTTTAAGGTAACGACTAACACCTGTGATAGTTCCACCAGTACCTACACCCGCTACGAAGTAATCTACTTTGCCGTCAAGCGCGTCAAAAATTTCAGGACCTGTAGTCTCAAAGTGTATTTTTGGGTTTGCTGGGTTTTCGAACTGCTGTAGCAAAATGTATTTTTCTGGGTCTGTTGCTTGAATTTCTTTTGCTTTTTGTATTGCACCATTCATGCCTTTAGCACCGTCTGTAAGTACAAGGTTTGCACCCAATGCTTTAAGTAGTTTACGACGTTCTAAACTCATTGTATTTGGCATTGTAAGCGTTAGTTTATAACCACGTGCTGCGGCAACGAAAGCCAGTGCAATACCTGTGTTACCAGATGTAGGCTCGATAAGTTCTTTACCTTCAGTTAGCTGACCTGCTTTTTCAGCCTCCCAAATCATCGATGCACCAATACGGCATTTTATACTAAAGCTTGGGTTACGCGCTTCCACTTTAGCGAATACATTCCCACCTGTAACACGTTTAAGTTTTACCAGCGGTGTATTACCGATACTTAGTGAGTTATCTTCAAAAATAGTAGACATAATGTTCCTTTGGATACAATCTGATCAACTTGCTAATAGCCTTTGCTACTAACTATATGTTGACACTTTACTGAGAGTTTAAAAAAATAAAAGTAAAGTTTGGCTATAAGATATATCGATTGAGCTTATAACTAAGTGAAATAAAAATCTATATTAGCAGTGCCTTTTGTTATTAGGTGCGCATATTAACTTTAATGATAAGACGCTTTTATTAGTCATGGCGATTTTTTATTCATAAATAAACTAAAGGAAAAATGTAAATACTAAAGGCGTAGCCTTTATATACCAACACAGTCATACGCAATACTTTACGCGCTTTTAATTGGCTTAATAGGTACAGGCTGTATGCACTAACAACCAATAAATTGAATGAATTTGGCGTTCGATAATTTACTGAGCGCAGATGTACTTTTATTTTGATGATTATTTATGCAAATAAACCTTAGTTCAGCGGTTTTATGACACAAGCTAATCAAAACATGATAAAAACGTTTATCTAATAATAATTGAGTAATAAAAATGAAGTTAATCTTAAAGTTAATTGCCGGTATTGTGGCTGGTATATTGGTGGGCTTTTACGTGCCTTTAACAGGTGTTGAACTCTTATTCACGGTTAAAGAGTTAATTGGTCAAATTATTTCCTTCACTATTCCTCTTATTATTTTATTTTTTATTGCTTCGGGTATTGCTGGGCTTCCTAAAGGGTCTGGTCACTTACTTGGTAAAACGGTTGGATTTGCTTATAGCTCTACCGTTATTGCCGGCACGCTTGCCTTTTTGTTAGTAAGTGCTGTTATTCCATTTTTAAGTGGTGGTATTACGTTCGAAGCCGAAGTGGCCACCGAGATAGGCAGTTTTATTGATATAGAAATCCCACCACTAATGGGGGTGATGACTGCCCTTGCGACGGCTTTTATATTTGGCATTGGTATGAGCCAGCTTGAATTAGACACACTTAAAAAGGTATCAGATCAGGGTCGTGATGTAATAGATGCCTTATTGTCAAAAGTGATTATTCCTGCATTACCATTTTATATTGCAGGTGTGTTTGCTGAAATGACTGTAGCGGGCACAGTGGTTGATACGCTGCAAACATTTGGAGTGGTATTAATTGCGGCTCTTGTTATGCACTGGTTATGGTTAAGCGTTTTGTATATTGCTACGGGAATTTTGTTAAAGCGTAATCCACTTGAGTTAGTTAAAAATATGTTACCTGCCTACTTTACTGCATTAGGTACTATGTCGAGCGCGGCAACAATCCCAGTATCTCTGCAATCAAGTAAAGCAAATAATGTAAAAGAAGATGTTGCAAACTTTACAGTACCTTTATGTGCCACAATTCATTTGTCGGGTTCAACTATTACCATTGTTACGTGTGCTATGGCTGTTATGTTTTTATCGCCAGGTATGGAAGTTCCATCGTTAATGGGTATGTTGCCATTTATTTTCATGTTAGGTGTTGTGATGATAGCTGCTCCAGGCGCACCGGGGGGCGCGGTAATGTCGGCTCTTGGTCTTTTAACCAGCATGCTTGGATTTAATGAAGGGGCAGTAGCGTTAATGATTGCATTGTACTTAGCACAAGACAGCTTTGGTACGGCATGTAATGTAACAGGCGATGGCATTATTGCACTGTGGGTTGACCGTTTTAGTGAAAAATCAGCGTCTTAAAGTGCTGGGCACATTGACTCCAGTAGTTATAACTTTAGTTAATGTGCCAAAATGAGAGCGATAATATTAGTTATTGTTTCGCTTTAACTGTGTTAATGTGACAAATTGAATTATTTAGACGCGTATTGTTGAGTTAATGAGGGTATTGCATTGATTAATGTACTTTTAGTTGATGATCATGAACTAGTACGAACCGGGATCAGGCGCATTTTAGATGATGTGCGTGGGTTTAAAGTTGTAGGTGAAGCAAAAGACGGTGAGGCAGCCGTTCAGTTTTGTCGACAGCACACACCTAACATCGTACTTATGGATATGAATATGCCTGGCATGGGTGGATTGGAGGCAACTAAAAAGATTTGTCGCTATTGCCCTGATGTAAAAATTATTGTTCTTACCGTTAATTGCGAAGATCCATTTCCGTCTAAAGTAATGCAAATTGGTGCACATGGTTTTCTTACCAAAGGAGCCGGCTCTGATGAAATGGTTCGTGCCATTCGTTCAGTCCATGCAGGTCAGCGCTACATTGCGCCTGAAATTGCACAACAAATAGCACTTGCACAGGTTACTGGTCGCACAGACGAAAATCCGTTTCAGAGTTTATCAGAGCGCGAACTTCAAATAATGCTTATGATCACCAAAGGTGAAAAAGCACAAGATATTGCAGAACGCTTAAATCTAAGCTCTAAAACAGTTAATAGTTATCGTTACCGTATGTTTGAAAAATTAAACGTAGGTGGCGACGTTGAACTTACACATTTAGCTATTCGTCATAAGATGATTGACATAGACATTTCGTACTAATCCTTTTATATGTCTGAATTTGATCACGTACACTTTTTAAAAACGCTATCAAGCGAGCCTGGTGTATACCGCATGCTTGATAGTGACAATCAAGTTATTTATGTTGGCAAGGCTAAACAACTAAAAAAACGCGTAAGCAGTTACTTTAGATCCAACATCACTGATAGCAAAACCCGTGTTTTAGTCAGTAACATCAGTGATATTGAAGTTACACTGACTAATACCGAAACCGAAGCGCTACTGCTCGAAAATAACCTCATAAAAAAATATCAACCTCGTTACAATATTTTATTGCGAGACGATAAGTCGTACCCTTATATTTTATTAACGCACCACAAACATCCTCGTTTAGCGTTTCATAGGGGTAGCCGCAAGATAAAAGGCGAGTACTTTGGTCCATTTCCGAGTGCAGGTGCTGTTTCGGAAAGTTTGCGTTTAATGCAAAAGATATTTCCAGTTCGCCAGTGTGAGGATGCCTATTATCGCGCCCGAAGCCGCCCTTGTTTGCAGTATCAGCTCAAGCGATGTTCTGCACCGTGTGTTAATAAAGTTACCGAAGACGATTACAGCGAACAAGTTGATTATGTCCGTAAATTTTTAACGGGTAAATCGGATGAAGTGATTGCTGAGCTAATAAAAAAAATGGAAGCGGCTAGCATGGAACTCAATTTTGAGCTTGCAGCAAAGGTACGTGACCAAATAATGCTACTACGAAAAATGCAGGAGCAACAGTCTATTTCGGGTAATTTCGCAGAAATGGATGTGGTGGGCTTCGCACATTTAAATGGGTTAAACGGCATACATTTACTCATGATCCGCGATCACAAAGTATTAGGCAGTAAAACGTATTTTCCTAAAGTACCGAAAGATTCAAGCGAGCAAGAGATTTTAACCTCATTTTTAGGGCAGTATTATTTAGCGCCAGGTGCAACAGGGCGTATTGCTAAAGAAATTATACTTCCGTTTGAAATAGAAGAAAGTAGCGCGCTAAGCGAAGCACTTACGCAAATCAGTGATCGCAAAGTGGCGCTTAAAGTGGTTACGCGTGGAGAGCGGGCGCAATATCTTCAACTAGCAAATAAAAATGCGTTAAACAGTATTGCTGTCAAACAAAGTACACAAGACTCTATTAATAAACGCTATGCCCAATTAAAAGCAACATTACGTTTAGATGATATAGCACGGATGGAATGTTTTGATATCAGTCACACCATGGGAGAAAACACGGTAGCAAGTTGTGTTGTGTTCGATTCGCAAGGACCAAATACAAAAGAATACCGACGCTACAATGTAACCGGTATAACTGGTGGTGATGATTATGCAGCCATGGAGTTTGCTTTAAATAAACGTTACAACAAACTCGTTGATGAAGACAAAATTCCCGATGTTATATTTATAGATGGTGGTAAAGGACAGTTAGGACGGGCAGAGCAATATTTTGCTAATTGGTCTCATACTAAAATGCCTCTTTTAGTAGGGGTTGCAAAAGGCACAAGTCGTAAACCTGGTCTTGAAACCTTACTTATAGATGGAGGGCGTAAAACAATCCCGATGGATTCTGATGCACCTGCACTTCATCTTATCCAACATATCCGTGATGAGTCTCACCGTTTTGCAATAGCAGGGCATCGAAATAAGCGTCAAAAACAACGCACTCAATCCTTGCTAGAAGAAATAAATGGAGTAGGTTCTAAGCGTCGCCAAACATTATTAAAATATTTAGGGGGCATGCAGGGGGTAAAAGCTGCTAATATAGAACAATTAAAGAAAGTTCCCGGGATCAGCCCTGACATGGCTGAGAAGATATTTAACCATTTACATGACAAGGGCTAGCCCTTCATGCGAATATAAAAGAAAAGACATATCCAAGTAGTTATGTGGAATATTCCAAACACACTCACAACATTTAGACTTTTTCTTATCCCCATTTTTTTGGTGATATTTTATTTGCCTTATAGCTGGGCTTTTTTTGCTGCCGCTTTTATTTTTTGGCTAGCATCAATTACCGACATACTTGACGGTTACCTTGCAAGAAAACTAGAACAATCAACACCATTTGGCGCTTTTTTAGATCCTGTTGCTGACAAAGTAATGGTGTGTGCGGCACTTGTGGCTCTCTCAGATCAATATCAGTCAATGTACATGACTATTCCTGCACTTATTATTATTAGTCGTGAAATTGTTATATCAGCATTAAGAGAATGGATGGCTGAGCAGGGCAAGCGTGGCAACGTGGCTGTATCAAATATGGGTAAAATAAAAACTGCTGCGCAAATGTTAGCCATCATTGGATTGATTTGGCAATATGATACATGGATGAATTATTTAAGTTTTGGACTACTCTATATAGCAACGTTTTTGACCTTGAGTTCTATGCTGCAATATTTGAATGCAGCATGGAGTGAATTGACCAAAAATTAACTGTAAATGTATAATAACGCACCGTTTTAGATAAAAAACAAGCAAACAGTTCAAAACTAGCATTTTTTGTATTGACGCGTTTAATAATCTCTGTAGAATGCGTCCGTGTTGAGAGGGCATAGCCCCCAAGATAACGAAATGCGGCACTAGCTCAGTTGGTAGAGCGCGACCTTGCCAAGGTCGAGGTCACGAGTTCGAGCCTCGTGTGCCGCTCCACGTTATCTAAGGTTGTACCCCAGTACTGGGGCGGAATGGCAGAGTGGCCATGCACCGGATTGCAAATCCGTTTACCCCGGTTCGACTCCGGGTTCCGCCTCCAATCAACGCTCCACATGCTTTAAATAGCAAACTCGATGCCCGAGTGGTGGAATTGGTAGACACAAGGGATTTAAAATCCCTCGCTCTTAGAGTGTGCCGGTTCAAGTCCGGCCTCGGGCACCACTTTGTGGTTTAGTTATATGCACCAACATATACCTTTTAAAAAGAAACTTTAGAATTAATATGATGCGGCACTAGCTCAGTTGGTAGAGCGCGACCTTGCCAAGGTCGAGGTCACGAGTTCGAGCCTCGTGTGCCGCTCCATATTAGTTTTATCCACTTGCTTTAAGTAGTAAACTCGATGCCCGAGTGGTGGAATTGGTAGACACAAGGGATTTAAAATCCCTCGACTAACAAGTCGTGCTGGTTCAAGTCCGGCCTCGGGCACCACTTTTAATTACTGACCAATTTAATTAAAAGTTTGATAAAAATTTATTATATGCGGCACTAGCTCAGTTGGTAGAGCGCGACCTTGCCAAGGTCGAGGTCACGAGTTCGAGCCTCGTGTGCCGCTCCAAATTATTTGGAAGGTTAAGGCGGAATGGCAGAGTGGCCATGCACCGGATTGCAAATCCGTTTACCCCGGTTCGACTCCGGGTTCCGCCTCCACATAATTTACTCCACACGCTTTAATTAGCAAACTCGATGCCCGAGTGGTGGAATTGGTAGACACAAGGGATTTAAAATCCCTCGACTAACAAGTCGTGCCGGTTCAAGTCCGGCCTCGGGCACCATCTTTACTAAAAACTAAATTAAATAGTCTTAATTTAAAGCTACCCCTCACTTTAAAACACCTAAAGTTTGCTAGTTTAAGTTCCCACATTTTATTTTTAACACCAACTTACCTCTAATATATTTTTTACTGTGACTGAAAAAAATAAGAACGATAATGATTTAATTACTATTGGCAATTACACCTGCATCTACACTTAAGTAAATCAGATATTTTTAACGGTGTGCGCGAAAAATTTGCCCTATCTAAATGATGAAGTAACATTGGGATCTGATGTTAATGAATATGAATATATGTAAGGCGTGTCTAAGGTAAATTTTAAAGTCGATGTGTAAGCGACCCATCAGGGCCACTTACAAAAGATGAACTGTTATTGCAGTTTACTTTGGGCTTTGTAAAACGGGTATTCACTTAGTAAGCCCTGTATAAGCGCAACGCACATTAAAATTAGTATTATTGAAAACGGTAGGGCAGTTGTAACGACTCCTGATTGAAGTGCTTCTAATGCTTGCGAGCCTCCAACCCAAAGTAATACTGCTGCTATCATACCTTCTACAGTTGCCCAAAATATACGTTGTGGCACTGGTGCATCTATTTTATCGCCAGCAGTTATACCGTCTATTACAAGCGATCCCGAGTCAGATGAAGTAATAAAAAAGACTAAAACCAAAGCGATAGAAATAATAGAGATAAAGCTAGAAAACGGAAGCTGTTCGTAAACTTGAAATAAAGTAACTGAAATATCAGTTAAACCATTTTGACCAAGTGGCCCAACTTTCTCTATAACTTGTGTAATTGCCATATTACCAAATACACCCATCCATACTAAGCTAAGCAGAGTTGGTAGGCCTATTACAACAAGTAAGAATTCTCGTACAGTTCGCCCTTTAGAAACCCTAGCTATAAACATTCCTACAAATGGTGACCAAGATATCCACCACGCCCAATAAAATACAGTCCAAGAATGCATCCAGTCTTCATCGGGTCTATTAAAAGGATTACTCAATGGCACGAAGTGTTCTGCGTATGCTTTAAGGGTAAACCACACGGCAGGAATTGAATCAGAGACTGTAAGTACGATAACAGCTAACAATAAAATAAACGCGCAGATTAAATTAACATTGCTTAGTACTTTTACACCGCCTTCAATACCTCTAATAACAGAAAAAATAGCAATACAAGTTACTAATCCAATAACTGATATTTGAAAAGCTGTGCCGAAATCTGTACCTAATAGGTAATTTATTCCACTGGTTGCTTGTTGTGCACCAAGCCCTAACTATGTAGCTAAACCAAATAAGGTAGACAGTACCGCAAGTATATCTATGATATGTCCAAGCCAACCCCAAGCACGATCACCAAATAAAGGGTAAAAAACAGAACGTATAGATAAAGGAAGACCTTTGTTGAATGCAACAAAAGCCAGACTTAGCCCAACCACGGCGTAAATCGCCCATCCGTGTAAGCCCCAGTGGTACATAGTTGCACCTAAAGCTAATGAATGTGCTTGTGCTGAATTTGCCTCAACTCCCATGGGCATATGATACCAACCGGTATAATAGGCTGTTGGCTCTGCAACTCCCCAAAATAGTAAGCCAATTCCCATTCCTGCTGCAAAGAGCATGGAAAGCCACGACATGTAACCATGTTCTGGACGAGCTTTTATACCTCCTAAACGAATTTTACCTAAAGGGGAAAATGCTAAAACACCGCAAAAAATCACAAAGGCGTTGGCTAATAGCATAAAGTAACTATCGAATTGATTAATAATAGCGTCTTTAGTTGAAGTTAGTGCATCACGGGTAAGTGTGGGGTCAAAAACTAAGGTAAGTATTACAAATAAAACAACTAAAAATGCGCTTATTCCAAATACAGGGTTATGGATGTCGAACCCCCATTTTTGCACATTATCTTGTCCAACTTGATAATCAGTCGTGTCGATACTGTACTTTTTTGTTACGTCATCCATTAGGTCTCATTTTTTTACAGATAACTTTTTAATGCATTCCTATACGTCAATAAATATAAAGTAGTAGTAAAAATAAATCTAAAAAAGCGAGCCGGAGCTCGCGATTTAATTTTTATTTCCAGGCCAGAGGGTCAACCTCTTTATTTAGCTTTGGGTGTTTGCTCTTATCAAATGTAGGAGTTAGGCCTCTTTTGCGTTGTTCGTTGTAATCTTTTGAAAGCCATATCACAACACCTGACAACATAAAAAGTGCAATAACATTAACAATAGCCATTAAACCCATTGATATATCGGCTAATGTCCAAATTAACCCAAGCTCACCTACTGCCCCGAACATAACCATTCCTAAAACAATCAAGCGAAATATAAACATTCCTTTCTTAGAGTTGTGTTCTAAAAACATAAGATTGGTTTCTGCATAAGAGTAATTCGCAACAATAGATGTGAAAGCAAAAAATAAAATTGCGATAGCAATAAAGTAGGTGCCCCAACTTCCAACATGCTCTGTTAATGCGGCCTGAGTAAGTTCTATACCCAACACTCCTGATTCAGGTATTAATTGTTGAGATAATAAAATAAGTGCAGCAGTCGCAGTACAAATTACAATTGTATCAATAAAAACCCCAAGCATTTGCACATACCCCTGTGATGCTGGGTGAGGGGGATAAGGGGTTGCAGTTGCTGCAGCATTAGCAGCACTACCCATACCCGCTTCATTAGAAAACAATCCCCGTTTAATTCCTTGGATCATGGCTTGTATTACACCATAACCTATTGCGCCAGCACCGGCTTGTTCTATTCCAAAAGCACTATCTATTACCAGCATAAATACATCAGGAAGTGCGCTTAAGTTAACAGCACAAACATAAAGCGCAACACACAAATAGGCTAGAGCCATAAAAGGAACAACCATTTCAGCAAATCGAGAAATTGTTTTAAGGCCGCCAAAAATTATGATCCCAGAGCCAATAACTAAACAAAGACCCACAATATATTTTGGAATATCAAATGCTACTTCAAAAGCGGCTGCAATAGAGTTTGATTGCACAGCATTAAATACCAGACCAAAAGCTAAAATTAAACACAGTGAGAACAAAACTCCCATCCAACGCTTACCTAAGCCGGTTTGCATATAGTACGCAGGACCACCTCTAAAATTACCATCACTATCTTTAGTCTTGTATGCCTGAGCAAGTGTACTTTCAGCAAAACTTGTTGCCATACCAATCAAAGCAATTAACCACATCCAAAAAATAGCACCTGGGCCACCAAGGTATAATGCAACAGCGACACCTGCCATATTGCCAGTGCCCACTCGGGCTGCTAGTGAAGTACAAAAAGCCTGAAATGAAGAGATCTCGTTATTACCGCACTTTCGAGAGCCAAACATAACCTTGAACATATGTGGAAATTGTACGAATTGAATAAAACCCAATTTAAAGGTAAAGAATAAACCCGCTGCTATTAATAAGTATACGAGAACGTGACCCCATAAAAGGCCACTAATACTATTTATTATATCTGCCATAACTACTACCTAAAGACATGTGTTAAAAAAGTGACCGCAACTTACCATAGGAATGACCAAGTGTTTAGGATAAACGGACATAAAAGTAGAGTTATCAACAGTGGGTTGTGGGTAACTTGTGTTTAGGGTGTGCGCTTGCTTGGGGTGTAATTTAAATAAGTTTTTTAGTAAAAAAAGGCTTGCGTTAAATTCGCGGCTCCCTATAATGCGACCCCACTGAGACGGCAGAGCAGGCAAC
>NZ_JAHXRM010000228.1:0-274 GCF_019392235.1 Pseudoalteromonas sp. CR1
GGCCGTCTCCGTTCATGTCCGCCACTTGCACCGAAAACGGATATTCTCCCACGTCGAAACGCAGTTGATCCTCGAACGTGCCGTCACCGCGTCCCAACAGCACGGACACATCGCCGGAGTATCGGTTGTTCGTCACCAAGTCGAACTGGCCGTCACCGTTCACGTCCGCCACTTGAACCGAATACGGTCGATCTCCCACGGCGAATCGCCGTTGTTCCTCAAACGTGCCGTCACCGCGACCCAGCAGCACGGACACATCGTCGGAGTTTCGATT
>NZ_JAHXRM010000229.1:0-274 GCF_019392235.1 Pseudoalteromonas sp. CR1
CGCCAATGCTGCGCAACCATTTTGGCGTGGTCTGGGCCAGGTTCAACGCGACAACGTAGTCGTCACCCATGGCCTTGCGCACAACGTCTTTGGCCGGCAGTTGGTCTTCTGCTTTGGTCAGGCGCAACAAGCCGCCCTTCGCATCAGCCGCCAATGTTGCCGCTTTAACCTGGATGCCCGCATCGGTGAGCGCTTTGCTCGCGCGCTCCAGGTCTGCCTGATTGACCTGCAGCGAAGTGCTGGCGCCCGTGATCTGGATCGCAGGGTCATCAGG
>NZ_JAHXRM010000230.1:0-274 GCF_019392235.1 Pseudoalteromonas sp. CR1
TCGACGGAGCCGGCCACGATGTGGGCGAGGCTGCAGAGCGCGACCAGCCACGTCATCAGGAGGATCACGAACGGCGCCGCGCTGGCGGTGGCCGGCAGGAACCAGACCATCAGGGCGATCATCCACCCGGCGAAGACGGCCTTGATGAAGGTCACCCAGAAGCCGTGCGCGATGGCGTCGTGGCTGATCTCCGCGAAGGCCCTGAGGACCGGCGGCTCGAAGGCGCCCGAATAGGCCAGCAGCGCCGCGATCGCGAGCGTTCCCAGGATGTTGC
>NZ_JAHXRM010000231.1:0-274 GCF_019392235.1 Pseudoalteromonas sp. CR1
GCCGGCAACGTGGCGACCATCGTCGACTTCCAGGCAGGCCAGGACACGATCTGGTTGTCCGCCGCCGTCTTCTCGGCCGCGGGAGGCTTGGGCGGCCTGGCCCCCAATGCCTTCCACATCGGCGCGGCCGCCGACGATGCCGACACCCGCCTGCTCTACACCGCCTCGACCGGCGCCCTGTCGTACGACGCCGACGGGACAGGGCTGAAGGCAGCGGCCCAGTTCGCGTCGCTGAAGCCGGGCCTCGCCCTGTCGGCTGGCGATTTCCAGATCG
>NZ_JAHXRM010000232.1:0-274 GCF_019392235.1 Pseudoalteromonas sp. CR1
GTGCCTTCTTTACCTTTTCTGGAATTTGTTCTAATTCTCTTAAGTGTTCATTAAACTGCGAATTAGACAACACTCCTTTTTGCTTAGCTAATCTTAGTGCAATTAGAGTTAACACTGTAATTTGAGTTGTAAAAGCCTTTGTTGAGGCTACCCAAATTTCTGGTCCTGCGTGAGTATATGCACCTGCATGTGTTTCTCTAGAGATAGATGATCCTACAACATTACAAACACCAAAAACAAATGCACCGTTTTCTTTTGCAAGATTAATTGCCGC
>NZ_JAHXRM010000233.1:0-273 GCF_019392235.1 Pseudoalteromonas sp. CR1
GCTGGCCGACCCACGCGGTTATTGCCGCAAGTTGCGCCGTCGCGTGGATTCGCTGTCACCCGAGCGGCACTTGCCGATCTTCGTCGAAAAAATCCTCGGCGAAGGCGAGACCCTGCGCGAAGACTGGCAAGTGGACGGCACCACCGGCTACGAGTTCATGAATCAACTGTCGTTGCTGCAACATGCGCCCGAGGGCTTCCGCCCCCTTGCCGACTTATGGACCCGCCACAGCGAACGGCCCTCGGCCTTTATCGAAGAGGCCTGGCTCGCGCG
>NZ_JAHXRM010000234.1:0-273 GCF_019392235.1 Pseudoalteromonas sp. CR1
GCCAGCCCAACCCCCGGGGTCTTGCCGCTGCGTATTTCACGCACCACCACCGAGCCGCCGCCTATGGCCACGTTGGATGAGATCAAACCGGACGACACCACCGTCGCATCGCAGGTACTGCGATCACCACTGCGCACAGCGGGCTGACCATTGATCGTGACCTTTTCCGAGCCTTCGGCAAGAAACTGCGGCGGCATTGGCGGGTGCTTCATGCACACGACCAGGTCCAGCGGCTTCGGCACGGCACCCGGCGCAGGTGTGGCGACGGTAGGG
>NZ_JAHXRM010000235.1:0-273 GCF_019392235.1 Pseudoalteromonas sp. CR1
GTGCGTTCGTTGATGCCTCGGGGCCCGTCCCGTATAGGCTCTCGTCGGGAATGGAGCGTGTTGGCACGCGATTAGGTACGGGCCGGCGCCCGTGCGTTGGATCTACGGACCATCCGGCCCGATATTCCGGTGGATGGCATGTCGATGTACCTCTATCGAGTGATGGGTACTGATCATCGCTAGGTAAAATGGCCGTGGGCTTCGTTGTTCAGAGTGCGGCCGCGGCTCGCGATATCTGCGATACGATCGCGTCGGGTCTGGTCAGGTGACGGG
>NZ_JAHXRM010000026.1:0-39070 GCF_019392235.1 Pseudoalteromonas sp. CR1
AGGAGAGACTTGAACTCTCACATCCTAAGATACTGGAACCTAAATCCAGCGCGTCTACCAATTCCGCCACTCCCGCATCGAGCGTACAGGTAATACTGTTTTGGAACCTAAATCCAGCGTCTAATTCAAGACAACTGCTAATTCCGCAACTACCGTACACAAGGTAGTTATTTTAAACTCTTCATTGAGCAACAAAAAATAAATGGTGGCTAAGACGGGATTTGAACCTGTGACCCCATCATTATGAGTGATGTGCTCTAACCAGCTGAGCTACTTAGCCATCTTTTTTGTTAGCACTTCATCGCTGAGTGCGGGGCGTATTATGCTGACATGACCCAAATTCGTCAACACCTTTTTTGCAAAAAAACACTTAACTGTGTTTGTTTGCAGGAAAATTAAGCTAACAGGCTAAATTTTAATATAAATGCTGTTTTTTTAACACCTATTATAAGTTAAGTGTATGAGGTTTGGCTTTTTAGAATTAACCCTGCGTTATAAACTGTCCTGATAGATTACAGCTTATATACGTTTGAAAAACAAAAAAAGGCTCGTAAAAACGAGCCTTTAAAATTTATTTCCCATAATAGAGGGAATAAAATCTTATACGTTAAACAAGAAGTTCATTACATCGCCATCTTTAACAATGTACTCTTTACCTTCTTGGCGCATTTTACCCGCTTCTTTTGCACCACTTTCACCTTTACAGTTAATGTAGTCATCATATGCGATGGTTTGTGCACGGATAAACCCTCGTTCAAAATCGGTATGAATTTTACCCGCTGCTTGTGGTGCAGTTGCGCCTACAGGAATTGTCCAAGCACGCACTTCTTTTACGCCTGCTGTGAAGTAAGTTTGTAGTTTAAGTAACTCGTAGCCGCCTCGAATAACAAGGTTGAGACCTGGTTCTTCTAAACCAAGATCAGCCATAAATTCAAGTTTGTCTTCATCATCAAGCTCAGATAACTCCGATTCGATTGCTGCACAGACAGGCACTACAACAGCGCCCTCTGATTCAGCTATAGCGCGAACGCGGTCAAGTAGTGGGTTATTCTCAAAACCATCTTCTGCTACGTTTGCAATATACATTGTTGGCTTGATAGTTAAGAAGTTGACAGAGCTAATAGCCGCTTTTTCTTCTTTAGTTAATTCTAACGATCTAAGTGTTAGGCCTTCATCAAGGTGTGCTTTTACTTTTTCAAGTGTTGCATTTTGTTCTTTTGCGTCTTTATCGCCGCCTTTCGCTTTTTTAGCATTACGGAACATGGCTTTTTCAGCGCTGTCCATATCGGCAAGTACTAACTCAGTATTGATCACGTCAATATCGTCAGCAGGGTCAATTGTACCGGCTACGTGTATTACGTTTTCGTCTTCAAAACAACGAACTACATGGCCAATTGCATCCGTTTCACGAATGTTTGCTAAGAACTGGTTACCAAGACCTTCACCTTTTGATGCGCCTTTTACAAGGCCTGCAATATCAACAAATTCCATGCTAGTAGTAAGAATACGTTGTGGATTTACAATTTTAGCAAGCTCGTCTAAGCGAGGATCTGGCACAGGTACCACACCTGTATTAGGCTCAATGGTACAAAAAGGAAAGTTAGCGGCTTCAATACCCGCTTTAGTTAGTGCATTGAAAAGCGTTGATTTACCAACGTTAGGCAAGCCAACGATGCCACATTTAAAACCCATAGTAAGATACCTTGTTTAGAATTCGTTTAAACTGTGCACTTGCACTCAAGTTTACTAGGGTTTAAACGAATGAAGTCTGTTTTGTGCTTTTAGCACGCCGTCTTTTGCAAGTATTTCCATACAACGAACTGCTTCATCTACAGCTGCATCCATTTTTTCTTGGTCAACTTTCGGCGCTTTTCCAAGCACCCAGCCGGTAACCATTTCACGATGTCCTGGATGACCTATGCCAACACGTAAACGCATAAAATCTTTTTGATTTGCCATTTTTGCCATAATGTCTTTTAGGCCATTATGACCGCCGTGTCCACCCCCTTTTTTTAATTTGGCGACACCGGGATCTAAATCCATCTCATCATGTGCGACTAAGATATTTTCAACAGGGATTTTGAAAAAATTGGCTAAACTACTGACCGCTTTACCACTTAAATTCATGTAAGTAGTGGGGATCAATAATTTGAATTCTTGGCCTTGAATTATCACTTTGCCAGTTAAGCCGTGATATTTAGGATCGTGTTTTAGCGTACAGTTGTAGCGTGCTGCGAGTTGCTCGATGAACCAAGCACCTGCATTGTGGCGTGTATTTGCGTATTCGGGGCCTGGATTAGCCAGGCCCACAAGCATTTGAATAGAATTCAAGGTGCGAGACCTTAAATATTATTCTGCAGCGTCTGAAGCTTCTTCGTCTTCAGCTGGAGCTGCTTTGTTTGCTTTGATTGTAACTACTGAAAGGTCATGGCCTTCGCCTTTACCTAATTCAACAGATGCAACACCTGCTGGTAGTTGTAAATCAGAGATGTGGATTGAATCACCAGCTACTAAGTCAGAAACATTTACTTCGATGAATTCTGGTAGTGCTTTTGGAAGACAAGAAATTTCAACATCAGTTAACTGGTGAACAACAGTTGCGCCAGCTTTAGTTACAATTTCTTCACCGATAAAGTGAAGAGGAACTTTAGTTGTTAATTTATGAGTTGCGTCTACACGTTGGAAATCAAGGTGAGTAAGCTTAGGCTTGAATGGGTGACGTTGAATATCTTTTAAGATAGCTTCAACTTTCTCGCCGCCTACGTTAAGTGTAAGAATATGAGTGTAAAAACCTTCGTCTTCTTGTGCTTTGATCATATCTTTATGAGCAAAAGTAAGAGATAAAGCTTCTTTGTCAGCTCCGTAAAGGATTGCAGGAACTTTGTCTTCGCGACGTAGGCGGCGGCTCGCACCAGTACCAGTTTCTACGCGAAGTTCAGCGTCATATGTATAAGTTGTGTTAGACATGATGTCTCCAATTATTTAAAAGTTTAGGGCCTTTGCGACCAAGGTCCCTAGCCAAAAGGCGAGCTATCATACCACTGTGATTCAGTAAAATATACATAGCATACAAAAAAAGCGCCAAAAGGCGCTTTTGTCTTCAGCAAATATCTGTGTTTAGTGTTCAAACATCGCTGAAATAGATTCTTCGTTGCTAATACGGCGAATAGTTTCTGCCAACATATCAGCAAGCGTTAGCACTTTTACTTTATCAAGTGCTTTAAGTTCATCAGATAATGGAATCGAGTCGGTTACAATAACTTCATCAATAACAGAATCACGTAAATTCTCAGCTGCTTTACCTGATAAAATAGGGTGAGTTGCATAAGCAAATACGCGTTTAGCACCATGTTCTTTAAGTGCTTCTGCTGCTTTACATAGAGTACCGCCAGTATCAATCATGTCATCGACAATGATACAGTCACGGCCTTCTACATCACCAATAATATGCATTACTTGAGAAACATTTGCTTGTGGGCGGCGTTTATCAATAATAGCTAAATCAGTATCGTTTAGTAGTTTTGCAATTGCACGTGCGCGCACTACACCACCAATATCCGGAGAAACAATAACAACATCATCAAAATGACGCTCTTTCATATCTTCAAGTAATACTGGGCTACCAAATACGTTATCTACTGGTACATCAAAGAAGCCTTGGATTTGCTCTGCGTGTAAATCAACCGTAAGTACTCGGTCTACACCTACGCTCGATAAGAAATCGGCAACAACTTTAGCAGTGATTGGTACACGAGCTGAACGTACGCGACGATCTTGGCGGGCATAACCAAAATAAGGAATGACGGCAGTAATACGACCCGCAGATGCGCGACGAAGAGCATCAACCATAACGATAAGTTCCATAAGGTTATCGTTTGTAGGGGCACAGGTTGATTGCAAGATAAAAACATCCGAGCCACGAACATTTTCATTAATTTGAACACTGATCTCACCGTCGCTAAAACGGCCAACAACAGCATCGCCTAATTCAATATATAAACGTTTTGCAACTTTTTGAGCTAACTCAGGTGTTGCGTTACCAGCGAAGAGCTTCATGTCAGGCACGGTAGGGTTCCTCAGGCACTGAAATTTTGGACTAACAAGCAATGATAAAAAGCATTGCAAGTTAACTTATGATTACTTTTACGTTACTTCATTGATCGAATATGGCGGTAAGCTCCGTATGAGCAGGAGAAGTATTAGCGCTTGACGCAACAAATCCCTGCCAAGTATGGGGGAGGTTTGCAAGCACATCGTTTGCTTGAGTTTGTGTATCAAACTCTACAAAACAACATGAACCTGTTCCGGTCATCTTCGACGGGGCGTATTTTAGCAACCACTGGAGGGTTTTTTCAACCTCGGGGCATAGCTTTTTAACTAAAGGCTCACAATCGTTGTGTAAATCGTGCTCTTTCCAATCTCCTAAAATTTTTGGTGTATCGCGTTTTAAATCTGGATGGGTAAATATTTCAGCGGTACTTACATGCTGATTTGGGTGCACAACACAGTACCATTTCTGTTCAAGCTCTACACGGTGTAGTTCTTCTCCAATGCCATGCGCTATGGCGCTTTCACCACGTATAAAAACAGGTATATCCGCCCCTAACTGTAATCCTAAACGGGCAAGTTCATTAATGTCATAATTAATATTCCACAATTTATTCAGCGCTAATAGTGTGGTTGCCGCATCAGACGAACCACCTCCAACGCCACCTCCCATTGGCAATCGTTTTATTAAATTTATTTTTACACCGTGCTTTGTTTTAGAGTGGGTTTGCAACATTAAAGCAGCTTTATAGATTAGATTATCTTCAAGTGGTATGTCTTTAGTATCACCATCGATTGAAATTGACGGTTTATCTATCAACTCAAAAGAGAGCTCATCGCCAAAGTTTAAGAAGGTAAATAAGGTTTCTAATTCGTGATATCCGTCATCTCGGCGTGCATTAATGTGTAAAAATAAATTGAGTTTTGCAGGTGCAATGAGTGAAAAAGACGTGTTGCTATTCATAATTAATTAAATCGCCAGTCGTAAAGTTGAATTTTAATTCTTATTTTTTGGTGCTTGAGTGTCAATTTTTTGGGTAACCAAAAGCCTGCACTTTGTATATAATTAGCGTAATTTATTTGCCATTGCTTCCCTTCGTTATCAATCCATAGTACTTGTTTGGCTCGGCCAAGCTCGTCTACCTGTAAAGTGTGTGAATCGATGGTTCCTTTAAGCCAATCGCTTGCATTATTAACAGGTACTGCAAAACCCGTTAAACGTTTTAGTAGGGCTGATGCGTTGCTATCGACGTAAACTTTATCGTCGAATTCAAGTTCGGCAATATCGCGTGATTGCTTAAGCTGTAAAATACGTGTGCCAATAAACGAAGTTAGCACTAAATTATTGCTATTTTCTTGTTGCTGCCAATTTAAGTTTGCAGATTGACGCTCATCGGGGCTGATAAAAGCAAGTTTGCCTTGCACACGCCAAGTTTTTTGATTGGTAAGTTGACCCTTCCAATTATCATAAATAGCTGTTTTATCTGATAATTGTTGCGCGCAACCGCCTAAAAACAAAAATGTTATGATTAAAATTACATAATGTCGAATCAAATGTTGTTCCTTACTTTCCATATTCCGATGATTTTTGGTAAAATTGCCGCCTTTAAAGTAGGGCTCAGCAATATTTGGCAAATATGACCATAATAGCACTAGGTATAAATCACAAAACCGCTTCCGTAGAACTACGTGAAAAAGTGGCTTTTTCGCCTGAGCAAATTTCAGAGGCGCTACAGCAATTAAGTGGGCATGCCGACTTTAATGAAGCTGTGATTGTGTCGACTTGTAACCGAACAGAAATCTATTGTAGCCTTGCTCAGCAAAATTCCCAAACACTGTTAGCATGGCTTGCCAGTTTCCACGGTTTAGATGAACAAGAACTGAGTAAGAACATTTATTGCCACGAGGGCAATCAAGCAATTAATCACTTAATGCGTGTAGCCTGTGGCTTAGATTCACTTGTGTTAGGTGAGCCGCAGATTTTAGGACAAATTAAGCAAGCCTATAATAGTGCAAAAACTCATGATGCAGTGGGTGTTACGTTTGATCGTTTGTTTCAAAAAACATTTTCGGTTGCTAAAGAAGTCCGAACTGAAACTAATATAGGCGCCAGTGCGGTATCGGTTGCATTTGCGGCGGTAAACTTAGCCAAACACATTTACGGTAAACTAGATAAAACGAATGTACTATTAATAGGTGCAGGCGAAACAATAGAGCTTGTGGCTAAGCATTTGTATCAAAACGAGCCCCAAAATATTACCGTAGCAAACAGAACCATTGAACGAGCCCGCAATTTAGCCGATGAAGTATCTGCAGACGTTATTGCACTCGCGCAGTTGCCAGAGCGTTTGCATAACGCCGATATTATAATAAGTTCAACGGCCAGCACCTTACCCATTATTGGTAAAGGTGTTGTTGAACAGGCGCTTAAACAGCGAAGGAATAAGCCTATGTTGTTTATTGATATTGCGGTACCGCGCGACATTGAAAGCCAAGTGGGGGATTTAGATGCAGCGTACCTTTACTCGGTTGATGATTTACAAACGATTGTAAGTGAAAATATGGCAGCACGAGAACAAGCTGCACAGCAAGCACAAATAATTATTACTGAGCGCACCAAAGAGTTTTGCATGTGGATGCGCTCACTCGATTCAGTGGGACTAATCCGCCACTATAGAAATGATGTTCAAACAATTAAGTCTGAATTAGTAGAAAGAGCGGTTAGTCAGCTTTCTAATGGTAAAGATCCAGAAAAAGTAATTTTAGAATTGGCCAACAAATTAACCAACCGCTTAATGCACGCGCCTACACGTGCAATTCAAGATGCGGCTAAAAAAGGTGAAGTTGCTCAATTAAATCAGTTGAAAAAAATGTTAGGTATTGACCAGGAATAACAGTTAAATGAAAGAGTCTGTTTATAATAAATTAGAAACGCTAGTAGAACGCTACGAAGAAGTTCAAGCACTTTTAAGCGACCCATCGGTTATTAGCGATCAAAATCGCTTTCGTGGTCTTTCAAAAGAATATTCTGAGCTTGAAGAAATTGTTAAAACTTTTTTAGCATATCAACAAACAAAAGATGACCTAGCCAGTGCTGAAGAAATGTTAAAAGATTCAGACCCAGATATGCGTGAAATGGCGCAAGAAGAGTACAAAGAGGCAAAAGCACAAATACTAACACTTGAAGATGAAATCCAAGTGTTGATGCTACCTAAAGATCCTAAAGATAATAACAATGTATTTTTAGAGGTGCGTGCGGGCACAGGTGGCGATGAGGCCGCTATTTTTGCTGGTGATTTATTTAGAATGTATAGCCGTTTTGCCGAAACACAAAAGTGGAAATTAGAAGTTGTAACTACTAATGAAGGTGAACATGGTGGTTACAAAGAAGTCATTGCTAACATTAGTGGTGAAGGTGTTTACGGTAAACTTAAATTTGAGTCTGGTGTTCATCGTGTTCAACGTGTACCAGAAACTGAGTCGCAAGGTCGTGTTCATACCTCGGCCTGTACCGTGGCGGTAATGGCAGAAATTCCAGAAGCTGAAGCAATTGAAATTAACACCGCCGATATAAAAGTAGATACTTTTAGAGCATCTGGTGCGGGTGGGCAGCACGTAAACAAAACCGACTCTGCAATTCGTATTACGCATTTACCTACAGGTGTGGTTGTTGAGTGTCAGGATGAGCGCTCTCAGCACAAAAACCGTGCAAAAGCGATGTCAGTCCTTGCTGCACGATTACAGCAAGCAGAAGATGAAAAGCGTCATGCTGCTGAGGCGTCTGAACGCCGTAATTTAGTAGGTAGTGGTGATCGTTCTGAGCGTATTCGTACTTACAATTACCCGCAAGGTCGTATTACCGATCATCGTATTAATTTAACGTTATACCGCTTAAATGAAGTTGTTGCTGGCGATTTAGGTGCGATTGTCGATCCGTTAATGCAAGAGCATCAAGCTGATTTACTTGCTGCAATGGGCGATGAGTAATCGTGACGCAAACCCTTGAGCAAGCTGCCGCTGCTGGCACTAAATTATTAGTGCAAAGCAGCGATAGTGCAAAATTAGACGCACAAGTATTACTTCTTCATGTTCTTGATAAACCTCGTAGTTACCTTTTTACTTGGCCTGAAAGGTTGCTTAGTGAACAGCAACAACACACCTTTGACACTCTTTGCGCTAGGCGATTGAACGGCGAGCCTGTCGCGCATATTACAGGGCAACGTGAGTTTTGGAGTTTAACCTTAGAAGTGAATGCAACAACGTTAATTCCGCGCCCAGACACAGAAACCTTAGTTGAAGTAGCGCTTGAACTAGGGATCCCAGAGCAGGCCAAAGTACTAGACTTAGGCACGGGAACGGGCGCCATTGCATTGGCATTGGGCAGTGAAATGCCTCTTTGGGATATTACAGCGGTAGATAGAGTAAGTGATGCTGTAGCGCTTGCAACTCGTAATCAACAGCGTTTAGAAATTAGTAATGTGCGTGTTAAACAAAGCAATTGGTTTAGCTCACTTAGTAATGAATATTTTGATCTTATAGTTACCAACCCACCGTATATAGAAAGTAGTGACGAACATTTGGCTCAAGGCGATGTGCGATTTGAACCTTTATCTGCCTTAGTTGCTGAAGATTCAGGAATGTCTGATATTAAACAAATAATTACACAATCACGTGACTATTTGCTATCTAGTGGCTATCTTCTAATAGAGCACGGTTATGACCAAGGTTTTGCTGTACGTGATTTTTTTGAAACGATGGCCTTTGTTAATGTTAAAACGATAAAAGATCTTGGTGAAAATGACCGTGTAACGCTCGCACAGTGGCCATAATAAGTTTAATTATTACTGCATCCGTGTGTTAAATGTGTCATGTAGGAATTTCTAATTATGATGGGTGACTTTTTATTTTCAGATGAGCCAGAAGTACCAGTAGACAATACCGATTTGGGCACCTGGAAAGTATTAATCGTTGATGACGAACCTGAAGTTCATGCAGTTACAAAATTAGCATTGAGTGATTTTGAGTTTCAAAATAAACGTCTAGAATTTATAAGTGCCTATTCAGGCGCAGAAGCTAAAAAACTAATCGATGAGCACAAGGATGCTGCAATCGTACTACTTGATGTTGTCATGGAAACAGACGATGCAGGTTTACAAGTTGTAAAATATATTCGTGAAACCGCAAAAAATAACCACATTCGTATTATTTTACGTACCGGCCAACCTGGCCAGGCACCAGAACGCCAAGTTATTGTTAATTATGATATTAACGATTACAAATCGAAAACCGAGTTGACAGCACAAAAATTATTTACAGTTATCATGTCGAGCCTTCGCTCGTACCGCGACATTATTTCAATAGAGCAGTCGCGAATTGGTCTTGAAAAAATAATAACCGCTTCGCGTAATATATTTTCTGCGCATTCGATTGAGCATTTTATTGAAGGTGTAATGCAGCAACTTACATCTTTACTGGGCATTTCAGATCAAGCTATGTACGCCACTACGCTTGTGGCACAAAATCCGGCATCTCAAAATAATAAAATGATTATTTGCTCAGGTACCGGTGAGTTTGAAAAAAGCGAAGGTAAAAACTTAGAAGAGGTTCTTCACGCAGAACAACTAAGTGCATGCCAAGAAGCTTTAGCTAATCAGACTAT
Source organism: Pseudoalteromonas sp. CR1 (assembly GCF_019392235.1). NCBI lineage: Bacteria > Pseudomonadati > Pseudomonadota > Gammaproteobacteria > Alteromonadales > Pseudoalteromonadaceae > Pseudoalteromonas > Pseudoalteromonas sp. CR1. Next base: position 9,707 of record NZ_JAHXRM010000026.1, read on the forward strand.
TATCTACAAAGACAATTATTTATTTGCTTATTGTAGCAGTGAATATAACCATAGTTCGATGTTGTTCATTACTGGCATTCCAAATGCTTTGACAGATACACAACGAAACTTAGTTGAAATTTTTGCCCAAAATGTGCAATTAGCGTTTGAAAATGTTCAGCTACAATGCGAAATAGAAGCCACCCAGCAAGAACTTGTTTACAGATTAAGTGAGGCGGTTGAGCAACGCTCTACTGAAACAGGTAATCATGTAAAACGTGTTGCACATATTTGCCACGCACTTGCTATTGGCTATGGATTATCAAAACAACAAGCCGACTTAATTAGGTTGGCTGCGCCCTTGCATGATGTAGGTAAAGTAGGTATACCCGATTCGGTTTTAAATAAACCTGCAAAGCTTGATGCCCCCGAATGGGAAGTAATGAAAACTCACACAGACAAAGGGTACGGGATTTTAAAAGGGTCTGCTCACGAAATTGTGAGTGCAGGGGCTACCATAGCCAAAGAGCATCATGAAAAGTGGGATGGCACAGGCTACCCTCAAGGCTTACAGGGAAGCCGAATTAACATATTTGGTCGTATTGTAGCATTGGCTGATGTCTACGACGCATTAAGGCATAAGCGTTGTTACAAAGACTCATGGACACTTGAACGCGTAGTAGAAGAAATAAACTCGCAAAAAGGCTCGCACTTTGAGCCAAAATTAGTTGACGTTTTTAACGAAAATCTCAATGAACTTGAAACTATTATTAAACGTTACCCCGATTAACTTTATAACTAGAAGAATAGAGGCATATGGATTATTTAGCAGTAAAACACTCACACATGGCGATAGCCGTACTGAGTGTCGTTTTATTTTATATTCGATCTTTTTCGAGAATTGGAAGTGGTAAGCTAGCTCGGAACAAAATAGTATTTATTGGCAGTCACGGTATAGATACGCTACTTTTGATCTCTGCATTTACACTGATGTTCATGGGTAAAATTAATCCATTTGAGCAATTTTGGCTACTAGAAAAAATTATATTGGTTATCGCGTATATTGCCATCGGTGTTATTAGTGCAAAACAAACTAACTTTTTGGCTAAAATATCGTACCTTACTGTAAATACGTTTGTTATTTTAGCTATTGGTTACTTGGCAACAGCTAAGTCAGCATTGTTACTTTAAACCTAAAATAAATTTACCGAGCTTCAGTATCTCTGAGGCTCGAATATGCTCCTCCATTGATTTGATCAAGTACATTTCGTTATTGGAATATATTGGCAGAATTAGGTAAACTACGCGTTCGTTTTCTAGAAATGTTGCAGTATTGATGACCACTTTTGGGTTTGATGAACACGATGACTCTTATATTGATGATGCTTACGATGACTTTACCCCTGCGGCAATTTATCGCTGCATTAAGGCTGAATCGAAATGGGATCCTCAACTAGACTTAACAGCTGCTTTAGATGTTCTTGCTGATTTTGAAAAACAAATTAATGCATTATGTGTTGCCGTACCCGACTCTCATGAACGCTTAGATAAGTTACTAGACACCTTTTACAGTGCATGGCTATTTAGCGCTTCGAGTTTAAAAGTACCTGAGCATAAACTAAATAGCTTAAGTTACACGTTAACTATGCGTAGCGGCTCGCCAACCACTCTGGCAATTTTACTTTGTCATTTTTTACAGCAGGCTAAGCTAGACGCCAGTATGAGCCTAAATCAAGGCGATATAGGTGTACACATTGCTATGAGCGATGAAGAAGGCTATTTGGTTGAGCCAAGTAGCGGCCAGCAAAGCTGGTATATTATTCCTGAAAATGCTGATGAAGCAGACGGGCAAGAACAAGAGCCATTGGAACTTATTTTTGACGATGAAGTTTATAAGCTTTTCTTAGCACAACAAAAGTGGTCATTCATCAGCGAGAACAAATTTGGCCATGCATTAACATGCGTTGAAATGTTAATGGAATTAATTGGCGACGACCCTTACGAAAGACGTGACAGAGGATATTTATTAAATCAGCTCGATTGCCCTAAAATGGCCCGAGATGATCTACAATTTTTTGTAGATGAATGCCCAGATGATCCAGCAATAGAAATCATCCAGCACCAAATTGAAGAATTAGAAGATAATAATAAAACTCACCATTAATATTAGGGAATACCATGGTTGAAACACAAAGCGCATTAATCACTAATGATGCAGTTGTGCTTGGTTTACTCGCCGTTATTTTGGGGTTTATATTTAAAACCTCAAACAGCGAGCGCCCAGCATTAAAAACGTTCTATAAATATGTACCGGCTCTATTACTTTGCTACTTTTTACCTTCTTTGCTTAATACGTTTGGTATTGTTGATGGCAATAAATCGAATGTGTATTACGTTGCTTCGCGTTATTTATTACCAGCCTGCTTAATACTGTTAACTATTAGCATTGATTTAAAAGCAATTTTAAACTTGGGGCCTAAAGCTCTTATTATGTTTTTAGTCGGAACGCTCGGTATTGTTATCGGCGGACCTCTCGCAATTTTAGTTGTGAGCGCGGTAGACCCTACAATTGTGGGTGGGCATGGGCCAGATGCCGTATGGCGCGGTATGACAACTGTAGCAGGAAGCTGGATTGGCGGTGGGGCAAACCAAGCCTCAATGAAAGAAATGTTTGAGGTTGGCGGCGATATTTTTTCAGTAATGGTCACCGTTGATGTAATAGTGGCTAATATTTGGATGGCAGTTTTGTTACTAATGGCAGCTAATCACAAGAAAATTGATGCTGCTACGGGAGCAGACACCAGTGCCATTGAAGATTTAAAGCAGCGTGTTGAAAAATACCATGCAGAGCATGCGCGGATGCCAACACTGAATGACTACATGACATTGCTTGCTATTGCATTTGGTATTACTGGTTTAGCCCATTTTTGCGCAGACTTTTTAGGGCCGTTTTTCGCTAATAATTATGCGTGGGCAAAAGAGTACAGTTTAACCAGTAAGTTTTTCTGGTTAATTGTCATTTCAACGACCATTGGTATTAGCTTGTCTTTTACTAAAGTAAGACAGATTGAAGCATTTGGTGCATCTAAAGTCGCCTCAAGCTTTTTATACATTTTAGTGGCCTCAATTGGCTTACATATGAATGTAACCGCTATTTTTGATAACCCGGGCTTGTTTTTAGTGGGCGCTATTTGGATGCTAGTACATGCTGGTTTAATGCTGCTTGTTGCAAAATTAATTAAAGCACCGCTTTTTTATATGGCAGTAGGCTCACAAGCTAATGTGGGAGGGGCTGCGTCTGCGCCTGTTGTTGCGTCAGCATTTCATCCTTCACTCGCGCCTGTCGGTGTTTTACTGGCTGTATTAGGTTACGGAGTGGGTACATACATGGCTTATATTTGTGGATTAATGTTGCAAGCAGTTGCACCTTAAGGAATTAAAATGAAAGATCAAATTATCAAAATTAATGATATTGAATTAGCAAACAACAAACCGTTTGTTTTATTTGGTGGTATGAACGTTTTAGAATCGCGCGACTTAGCCATGCGCATTGCAGAGCATTATGTAGAAGTGACGACTAAGCTAAACATACCATATGTGTTTAAAGCATCATTTGATAAAGCTAATCGTTCTTCAATCAACTCGTACCGTGGTCCGGGAATGGAAGAAGGTTTAAAAATATTTGAAGAAATTAAAAATACCTTTAATATTCCACTGATCACCGATGTTCATGAACCGCATCAAGCGGCGCCGGTTGCTGAAGTGGTTGATGTTATTCAGTTGCCTGCTTTTTTAGCTCGTCAAACAGACTTAGTTGTTGCTATGGCAAAAACAGGTGCCATTATTAATGTTAAAAAGCCGCAGTTTTTAGCACCACATGAAATGCGCCATATCATTACTAAATTTAATGAGGCTGGTAATAATAATATTGCACTTTGTGAGCGTGGCTCTAGCTTTGGTTATAATAACTTGGTTGTTGATATGTTGGGTATGGATGACATGAAAGCAATGGCACCAGTGATTTTTGATGCGACGCATGCGCTGCAACGCCCAGGTGGTCGCGCAGACTCAGCGGATGGGCGTCGAGCTCAAGCGGCAGAGTTAGCCAGAAGTGGAATGGCTTTGGGGATCGCTGGTTTATTCATAGAAGCACATCCAAACCCTAATGAAGCAAAGTGTGATGGACCATGTGCATTAGCCCTAAGTAAATTAGAAGGCTACCTATCGCAAATGAAGGCGGTAGATGATTTGGTCAAGAGTTTTGCGCCGTTAGATACCAGCGCTAGTGATTTATAAAAAGTGACCGTATAATAAAAAGCGACATTAGTCGCTTTTTTTACACCTTAAATATACTCTTTCTCGTCATGGGTATATAATTCATGCATAAGAAAAACTAATTCAAAGCTTGGTTATTATGTCAAGACGAGTCCCCCCATTAAACGCACTCAAAGCATTTGAAGCTGCAGCGCGGCATTTAAGCTTTACTAAAGCCGCAGAAGAGCTTTATGTAACGCAAGCAGCTGTTAGTCATCAAATAAAAACACTAGAAGAACATTTAGGTTTAAAGCTATTTTTACGAAAAAATCGCTCGTTATTATTAACGGAAGAAGGCCAAGGCTATTTTTTAGATATTAAAGAAATTTTTACGCAATTGATTGATGCCACTGAAAAGTTACTTGCGCGAGGGGCTAAAGGCTCATTAACGGTAAGTTTAACCCCTAGTTTTGCTATTCAATGGTTAGTGCCTCGTTTAAGTTTATTTAATGAATTACACCCTGAAATTGACGTAAGAATAAAAGCACAAGACCAAGACGAAAATTCGTTAAGCGATGATGTTGATATTGCTATTTACTATGGGCGCGGCCACTGGAATGGGGTGCAAGCTTATAAGCTACATACAGAGTATTTAGTGCCATTGTGTAGCCCTATGTTATTGAGTGGTCCTAAACCGCTTGATCAACCCAGTGATTTAGCACAGCACACCTTATTACATGACACTACACGTAAAAATTGGAAAACGTGGATGAAAACTGCAGGTGTACGTAATGTACAAGTAAATCAGGGGCCTATATTTAGCCACTCTTCTATGGTGCTGCAAGCCGCTGTTCATGGCCAAGGCGTTGCAATTGGGAATAGTGTGTTAGCTAAACCAGATATTGATGCAGGACGATTAGTTATTCCATTTAGCCATAGTCTAGAAAGTAAAAACGCTTACTATTTGGTGCTTCGTGAGTCACAAATTGAACTGGGGAAAATAGTGTCATTTAAAGAATGGATGCTAAGTTTGGTTGAACAAGAGCAAGAGTATTAATCATGATTGAATGGTTTAAAAGTCAAAGCCAACCCGCAATTGCACAGTTTATTTTTGCTCATGGTGCTGGTGCTGGAAGTGATTCTGATTTTATGCAGCACGTGGCTGCACTGATCAGTGATCAAGGTGTTGATGTTGGTTTATTTGATTTTGAATATATGCAAATTGCCAAACAAACTAATAAGCGACGCCCGCCGGAGCGTGCACCCAAGTTACTTGCTTACTACGAGCAAGTATTAACGCATGCTCAGTCTAAATTACCATTGTTTATTGGCGGTAAATCAATGGGCGGGCGAATGGCATCTATGCTCGCATGCACAACAAATCAGCCTGTTAAAGGGGTTATTGCGTTTGGTTACCCATTTCACCCACCTGGTAAACCAGAAAAGCTGCGCACAGAGCACTTTGCTGATGTTAATTGTCCTTTTTTAGTATTACAAGGTGAGCGAGATACATTTGGTACGCGTGAAGAGCTAAAAACCCTGTCTATGCCAAAGCAGCCAAATTTTGTATGGCTAACTGACGGTGATCACTCATTAAAACCGCGTAAAAAAAGTGGAATTACTGAATTAGAAAACCGCCAAATAGCAGCGTCAAGCACAGTACAGTTTATAAAAAAAATATTGGATAAATAATGACAAAACTATTTTTAATGACGGGAAGCTTATTTTGTATGCTTTCGGTTATGTTGGGGGCTTTTGCCGCTCACGGACTAAAAAACCGTCTATCAGAATATTCGATAGGTGTGTTTAAAACTGCTGCTGAGTATCAAATGGTGCATGGTTTAGCATTAATTGCAGTGGCTTTACTCATAAAGTGGGGTATTAACCTAAATTGGGCTGGTCACTTTTTTATAATAGGGACGTTGCTGTTTAGTGGCAGCTTATATTTATTAGCACTGACAGGAATGAAATGGCTAGGGCCAATTACGCCTCTTGGTGGAATGTGCTTTATTGTTGGTTGGATTATCATTTTAGTGCAAGTTGCACGATTTAAGTTTTAAAAAGTTTAAGGGTTATTATGTCTAGTGTTGTGATTTATTGTCGCAGTGGGTTTGAAAACGATGCAGCTGCTGAAATAACATTTCATGCTGCGGAGCAGGGGTTTGCAGGGTATGTAAAAGCAAAACCAAATACAGGTTACGTTATATATGAATGTTTTGAAGCCCAGCATAGTGACGAAATAATCAAAAAAATAGATTTTAAAAACATGGTGTTTGCTCGCCAATGGTTTGCTGGCACATTGTTAGAAAATATGCCATTGGAAGACCGTGTAGGTGCTGTTGTGCAAGCAGCTAAGGATTTTCCGTTATGCTCTGAACTGCGAGTAGAGACACCCGATACAAACGAAGGAAAAGAACTACTTACCTTTTGTAAAAAAATATCGACACCGCTTAAAAAAGCACTAGAGAAACAAAACACCGTGTTGCGTGAGCCAAAAGCGAACCGGACTGTTATGCATGTGTTATTTTTGGCAAATAATACCGCTTATGTTGGCTATTCATACAGCTATAACAATTCAGCCAATTTTATGGGTATTTTACGTTTGCGCATGCCAAGTGACGGGCCTAGCCGCTCTACACTTAAGCTTGATGAAGCGTTTAACGTGTTTATACCTGAGCAACAAAGAGAAACACGCGTTGCTGCAGGTATGCGATGTGTAGACTTAGGTGCATGCCCAGGTGGTTGGACATATCAGCTAGTGCGCAGAGGGATGTTTGTTAATGCAATAGATAATGGCCCAATGAATGATGACTTAATGGAAACAGGCCAAGTTAAGCACTTTAGAGAAGATGGCTTTAAATACCGCCCAGAGAAAAGAAACATTACTTGGCTTGTATGTGACATGGTAGAAAAGCCAACCAAAGTAACAAGCCTAATGATTGATTGGGCTGTTAATGCCTATGCAAAAGAGCTTATTTTTAATCTTAAGTTACCAATGAAAAAGCGCTTTGACAGTGTGTATGAATGTTTAGCAATGATAAAAGAAGAGCTCGCTAAGTACGGTATTAGCTACGAATTACAAGCTAAGCATTTATACCATGATAGAGAAGAGATCACGGTACATTTAAATGTGACTAAAGTCCCTCAAAGCTTATACAGTTGATTAACGATAAAAGTGGGCCACTAGGCCCATTTTTATATACACACAGTTACTAAGGCAATAACTTCATTTAAGAGTTAGCTTCGGTACTTAGGGCGGTAATTATCTACCCACAAACGCGTAGCACCGCATACCGCGACAGGCATAACAATTAGGTTAACAACTGGAATGGCTGTTAACAGCATAACAGCAAAACCAAACCCGTATGAAAGACCTTGCTTAGACTTTAAGTCGTTTTTCATCTCATTAAAGCTAATTTTATGATTATCAAACGCGTAATCTTCATATTGCACCGCGTACATCCAACACGTAAATAAAACCCATAATATTTGACCTATTACCGGTAAAATCCATAACAGTATAAAAAAGCCAATAGCTCGTGGTAAGTAATAGCATAGCTTGGTCCATTCGCGGGCAAGCATGCGAGGTACATCTTTAACTAACTCGGCAAAGCCGTCATCATTAATTTTTTGACCAGTTAAGTATAACTCTACTTTTTCGCTTAAAAGTGCATTAAATGGAGCGGCAATAAAGTTTGTTATTACTGTAAATACCATACTATAGCTAAATAGTACGACCAATACCGCAATCGGCCACATTAGCCACTCTAACCAACTCAGCCAATCAGGGAGCATATTATTGATGTAGCTAAAGCTTTCACTAAGCCAGCCAAATAAAAAAAAGAGCGAACTACCAAATAATAAAATATTAATTAAAAGCGGAATGAGCACAAAGCGCTTTAAACCTTTTTGGCTTATTAATTTAAACCCTGAAAAAAAATATTCCATACCTTGTATGATCTGCACAACAACCTCAATCAATGTTTACAACTCAAGTTAGTATAAATAGCTTAATAGTTTTGAACAGCTATTTTGCGTAACAAAGTGTTTAAAGCCAGGTATACGTATTTTTATCAGTTCTTAATTTGAAAGCACTGAGTCTGAGTTATTTAAACCTGTAATTGTGTTAAAACAACACGCAGAGGTTGTTCATTTGTTACAATTCGGTATAGTTTCACAACATATAATTAATATAAATTTGAGATACTCAATGCAGTTAGTTGATTTAAAACCGAATGACCAGGATGTGATTAATGTTTTTGCTGATATCGACCGACTTATAAATTCTTTGTACCCAGTAGCGACCGCACAATCTCTCACGTTAGGTGAGCTTGATAAACCTAATGTTTATGCAATTGGTTTAAAAAACGATGATGGGATTGTTGCTTGTGGGGCAATTGTGATGCAATCAGGGGAGCCATCTTACGCAGAAATAAGGCGCCTCTATGTAAACCCAAGTTACCGTGGAAAAGGGCTATCTCGTAGAATAATGCAAATTCTTTTGCATTACGCAGGTGAAGAAGAGATCCCATTAATTAGGTTAGAAACCGGCCCTAAACAAATTGAATCGATTAAATTATATGAAAATTTAGGGTTTAAGTGTTGTGGTTGTTTTGGCTCTTATCAAGATAACCCGCAAAGTGTGTTTATGGAGCTTGGCTTAAGCCAATAACAAGCAGATTTCTGAACGCCTATGTTTTTATAGGCTAACGCTGTGCTGTTTATTATTGTATAAAAAACATTAATTAACAGTAAAAGTCGATTATTTACAACTATACTTTACGTTACTTAAGCGAATTATTTTATTCGGTACTTAATACTGTACTGTTTTTAAAAACATATTTAAGCTAAAAACAATAATGAAAGTGTGTGGTGTCAAATGGAAGCAGTTAGGTTAAACACGTTGTTATCCCATCAGCAAGATATCTTATCTAAAATAGCGCTAGGGCTTCCCTTTGAAGACGTTTTAGATGAGATATGTTTGTCTATAGAAGAACTTATTGATGAAAATTCAGCTAAATGCTCAATCCTATCACTAAATAAAGGAAAACTACTTCATTGTGCTGCGCCCAATATTGATGATGAATATTGCCAAGCAATTAATGGGGTTCATATAGGTCCAAATGTTGGCTCGTGTGGTACTGCTGCGTATTTAGGTGAACGCGTGATTGTTGAAGATATAGCTAAGTCGCCTTTATGGGCAGACTTTAAAGAAATCGCTTTACAGTTTGGACTACAGTCGTGTTGGTCTACTCCTATTATTTCAACTAAATCAAATATTTTAGGTACTTTTGCTATTTACCACGATAAACCTAAAAAGCCTTCATCTTTCGAACTTGAATTAATCGACTACTTTGTTCACTTTACCAGTATTGCGCTTGAAAAAAACCATGAGTACATAAAAGCTAATCAACTGATCAATGATTTGGAAAAAAGTAATGAAAAATTTGAGGCATTTACGAAAGTGATGCCTGATTTGACCCTCATTATTAGTGAAGAAGGTGAGTATATGGATATTTACGGCACCACTGATGCACTTTTATACAAATCACAATCTGACTTGATAAATAAAAAAATTAGCGATGTGTTGCCTGTAGAAGATGCCGCATCAATCATGGCGGTAATAGATAAAACATTGCTGACAAATGATGTGCAAGTATTTGAATATGAGCTAGATATTGGCGGCAAAATAATGGTTTTTGAAGGTCGTACATCGCCAATTAAAGATTACCAATCAGATAACCCATCTCAGCGTTATATTGTTTGGGTTGCCCGCGATATAACCACAAGAAAAAAAGCAGAGAAAGAAGTAGAAAGACTCGCCTTCTATGACCCATTAACAGGTTTACCAAATAGGCGAATGCTAAATGACAAATTAGCAGCCTATGTTGAGAATATACACCAAAGCAATGTGACCGGTGCATTATTATTTTTAGACTTAGATAATTTTAAGCGAATTAACGACTCAGTTGGTCACAGTGCAGGTGATGAAGTACTTGTAGAGCTTTCAAAACGATTTAACGGTGTTATTGGTGAAAAAGATACATTAGCGCGTGTTGGCGGCGATGAATTTATTATATTGCTTGAATATGTTGGTGATAACACCGAAAGCGCGATTTTAGAATCAGAAAAAAAGGCTAAAATAATACAAAGTGTCTTTTATGATAAATTTGAAGTGGGTCGTTTAGCTTTTCAGGTTAGTTGTAGTATCGGTATTTGTTTGATAGATAAAAGTAATCATTTAACCGATAACATTCTTAAATTTGCTGATACGGCCATGTACCGTTCTAAAATGAAAAATGGCAACAGTTGCAGCTTTTATGATCCAGAGTTACAAGCTCTACTAGAAAATCAGGCAGAACTTGAAACCGATATTGTCAGAGCGATAGCACACGATGAATTTAGTGCTTATTTTCAGCCGCAAATAAACGCTAATGGAAAAATTACGGGGGCAGAGGCTCTAATTAGATGGCAGCACCCAAGTAAGGGATTGATTGCGCCTAATGACTTTATTCCAATCGCTGAGCAAAATGGGGTTATTCAAAAACTTCAAAACACCGTGCTGCGTGATATTTGTATTTTAATAAATGAGCTTAACAGCAAGAAGCTGATTGATGATTCATTTAAAGTGTCTATAAATATAAGTCAGGTCCAGTTCAATTCAACGACGTTAAAAACTGAATTATTAAATGTTGTTAACGATTATGGCGTTAACCCATCGAATATTAAGTTAGAGATCACAGAGTCTATGCTTAGCGGCGATATTGCCAGCGTGATATCGCAAATTGATGAATTAAAACAGCAAGGTTTTATTTTTTCGATAGATGATTTTGGCACAGGCTACTCGTGTTTAACGCATTTGAGCTCGTTTTCGGTGAATGAATTAAAAGTAGATAAAAGCTTTATAGATAAAATATTAGACAAAGGCACTGGATTTAGCATTGTGCAAACCATTATTAACCTTGGTAAAAGCCTTAGCTTAACAGTTGTTGCTGAAGGTGTTGAAACCGAAGAGCAATTTACCATACTTAAAACAATGAACGTTGACATGATTCAAGGCTATTTAATTGCTAAACCAATGCATTTTGAAGATTATTTACACTGGCATCAGTCTTTTTAGAGGTAGATACTGTAAATACAAAATTAACATACCTTAGCAATTAGGCTAGGCTCAGTCGCAATATCAAAACGATTAACAAGAACCCTGTTCTTGTTAATCGCATTCATATAAAATTCACCACATAACGTCCTTTAGTTTTCATAATTAACGCAATATAGAGCGAGATTTCCTTATCCTTTCTAATAAAGACACCAGTTCAACGACCGATTTAACAGTAGTTACCCACAATGGTAATTTTCATGCCGATGATGTATTTAGCATCGCGGTGCTCAAACATGTACTTCCTTCGTTTAATTTAGTACGTACCCGCGACAAAGCGCTTATGGATAATGCTGATATCGTGATTGATGTAGGTGGGCAATACGATCCTGATACCGGGCGTTTTGATCACCACCAGCGCGGTGGCGCCGGGGAGCGTGAAAATGGAATACCGTATTCGTCATTTGGTTTGGTGTGGCAAAAGTATGGTTTATCACTGTGTGGCAATAACCAAGCAATTGCAGACAGAGTAGATGCCGGGTTGGTCTCAACCATTGATGCAATTGATTGTGGCCATGTTGAAGGGGTGCAGCAAGGCATAAGTTTAAGTCAAACAATTTCAATGTATAACCCAACGTGGGAAGAGAGCCCTGAGTTTGATAAGTGCTTTGATGAGGCTGTTGAATTTGCCTCTCGTATGTTGACTCGATTTATAGCGTCAGCCAGTGGCAGTGTTAATGCAAAAGCAATTGTGACTGAAGCTATAGAAAGTGCAGAAGACCCACGCGTTATTGTGCTTGAAAAATACACGCCATGGAAAAAAACAGTGCATATCTTGTCAAGTGAAGCATTGTACATGGTTTATCCTTCACACTCAGGTCAATGGATACTACAAACAGTACCTGTAGAGCCAGGATCGTTTGAAGATAGAAAGTCTTTACCTAAAGCATGGGCTGGTTTATCTGATGAAGAGTTTCAAGCTGAAACAGGCTTAGACGACGCTGTATTTTGCCATAATGGGTTATTTATAGCCGGCACTAAGTCGTTCGAAAGTACAATGAAGTTAGCCGAAGTGGCTTTAGCTGAATAATTGATTTTAGCTTCAATAGCTAATTAGCCTGATTTCTGAATAGCAAACGGCTAAAGCAGATTTCAGGCTAAGTAATTAATTTGCTGCTATTTAGCTGTTAAAACCCATCCCCAATAATACTTAATCAATTTGAAGATTTAAATTTTCACGCTAACGGTTAAAAACTCGACGTAGCAAAATTAAATAATGAATACAAAAAAGTTTTTATTAGCAGCCCCTTAGCCATGTGTATATGTTGAATACATTTTTATTAAAACCAGACCTATATTTCTCCTTATAAAAAACGTGTGACTAACCTGATTATTATTTGCAACTAGGCTTCATTAAATAAGGGCTTGTGGGTCATGCTCTGTACTATTTACTGATAATATTAAAAATCACTCGTTACGAGTAAAAATACTTGTTGGACTTAAAAGTCTATTTTTCTTTTAATGCGCCCAATCAGCCGAACCGGCATTCATTAAATAAAAGAGAAAGATAAATGAAAGAGACAACATCACTAGAACAAGCTCGCACGAGTTACAATGTTCGTCATTGGAGCCAAGGTTTTTTTGGTATTAATGATCAAGGTGATGTGTATGTTGCGCCAAAGGCTCACGCCCCAGAGCAAACTATTGCACTGACAGATATTGCAAAACAACTAGAAGAAAAAGGCTTGAGCTTACCGGCTTTAGTGCGCTTTCCACAAATTTTACATCATCGTGTGCACAGTTTATGTGCTGCATTTAATACTGCGATTGAAAACTATGGCTACCCAAAAGACTACTTATTAGTTTACCCAATTAAAGTAAACCAACAACGCGAAGTAGTTGAAGAAATAGTAGCAAGCCAAGCCGAGTTAGAAAAAAAACAATTAGGCCTAGAAGCAGGCAGCAAACCAGAGCTTTTAACTGTTTTGGCAATGGCAGAAAAAACCAGTGCAGTGATTGTATGCAATGGCTACAAAGACAAGGAATATGTGCGCTTAGCACTTATTGGCGAAAAGCTAGGCCACAAAGTATACATAGTGCTTGAAAAGCTCTCTGAGCTCGACATGGTGCTTAGCCAAGCAAAAGCGCTAAATGTTAAACCACGTATTGGTATTCGTGTACGTTTAGCATCGCAAGGTAAAGGTAAGTGGCAAGCAAGTGGCGGCGAAAAATCTAAATTTGGTTTATCTGCGTCGCAAGTACTGCATGTGGTGAACCGTTTAAAAGAGGCCGACCAGCTTGATTTAATGCAACTTGTGCATTTTCACTTAGGCTCGCAAATGGCAAACATCCGCGATGTGCGTTTAGGTGTAAGCGAGGCCGCGCGCTTTTATTGTGAGTTACGCAAATTAGGCGCAAGTATTGAGTGCTTAGATGTAGGGGGCGGTTTAGCGATTGATTACGATGGTACACGCAGCCAATCTCATAACTCAATGAACTATAGCTTAGCAGAGTATGCAAATAATATTGTGTACACCATAGGCGATACGTGTAAGCAGTACGCGCAGCCCATGCCGACTATTATTTCTGAGTCGGGGCGTGCACTAACGGCGCACCATGCGGTACTTATATCAAACGTGATAGGCACAGAAAGCTACGTACCAGAGGAGCTAAAAGCGCCTGCAGCAGATGCACCACTTTTATTAAATAATATGTGGGCGTCATTTGTTCAGCTAACCGATTTAACTGACGACCGTGCACTGATTGAAATTTATCACGATAGCCAAGGCGACTTAGCAGAGGCGCATAACCAGTTTGCACTTGGGCTTTTAGATTTAACGCAGCGTGCGTGGGCAGAGCAAGTTAACTTACGTATTTGTTATGAGCTTAACAAACACATGGATAACAAAAACCGTTTTCATCGCCCGATTATTGACGAGTTAAATGCGCGTTTAGCTGATAAGTTTTTTGTAAACTTTTCGCTTTTTCAATCATTGCCTGATGCGTGGGGGATTGATCAAGTGTTTCCGGTATTGCCATTAAGTGGCTTAACCGAAGCACCAAAAAAACGTGCTGTATTACTTGATATAACCTGTGACTCAGACGGCGCACTTGAGCACTATGTTGATGGCCAAGGCATTGAAAGCACATTACCGGTGCCTGAGTACAGTGCTGATAAACCTTACCTAATGGGCTTTTTCTTAGTGGGAGCGTATCAAGAAATTTTAGGTGATATGCACAATTTATTTGGCGATACACACAGCGCCATTATCAATATGGATGAGCAAGGCGTTGCCAGTATTAGCGAAATAAATCAGGGTGATACCGTAGCTGATATGATGCGTTATGTACATTTAGATGTTGAGAGCTTTCAGCAGTCGTATGCGCAGTTAGTGTCTGCAAAAATAGATAAAAAAGAACAGCAAAGCGTTTTAGACGAGTTGCAAAGCGGCCTTAATGGCTACACTTATTTAGAAGAGTTATAAGCAATGTCTAGCTTGTTTGGTCATGTTGACCACTCGTTGTATTCAAACGGGATGACGTTTTTACGTCGTCCTATGGTGCAAAATATTAATGCCATTGATGCAGATGTCGTTGTATTAGGCTTACCGTTTGACTTAGCAACATCGGGCCGTCCCGGTGCTCGCTTAGGACCCGATGCTATTCGCAGAGCGTCAGTACATTTAGCCTGGGAAGACACTAAATACCCGTGGACATTTCCTTTATTTGAGCGTTTAACGGTTGCAGATGCAGGTGACTTTACTTATCCAGTCGGCGACCCAGAGTATTTTACTGCACAGCTAGAAATGGCCGCAGAGCAAATACTTCGTCAAGGAACAACGCTGTTAGGTCTTGGGGGCGATCACTTTGTAACTCTTCCGCTTCTGCGGGCACATGCAAAGATTCACGGCAAAATGGCTTTGGTTCATTTTGATGCGCACACCGATACTTACAGCAACGGTTCGCGTTTTGATCACGGCACTATGTTTTATCATGCACCCATGGAAGGGCTGATTGATGTAGAGCACAGTATACAAATTGGTATTCGTACCGACTTTGATCAATCAAAGCATGAGTTTGCAGTGATTGATGCAATGCAAGCTAACGATTTGCATGCCAATGACATTGCAGCGCAAATACGTGAGCGAGTAGGTGACTTACCCGTTTACCTAACGTTTGATATAGACTGCCTTGACCCGGCATTTGCACCAGGCACCGGCACACCTGTATGCGGTGGTTTAACATCTGATAAAGTACTTAAAGTACTGCGCGCGCTAAAAGGGATAAATATGGTGGGTATGGATGTGGTAGAGGTATCACCTTCGTACGATCAAAGTGAGCTTACCGCAATTGCGGCAGCAACCATTGCGAGCGAATTACTGCATTTGTGGACCCACAAGAACAAGTACTCACTCTAAACATGCCCCAATAATAAAAGAGGATAAAATCCTCTTTTATTATTTAGAGGTACCGATTACTTAACTGTTTAATTTCTTTTAGCCATATAAAGCTTAAGGCAATAAGTGGCACGTTGGTAGTAACTGGATTAAATGCTTCTATGAGTAAACTAGGCTGCATGACCGCAACGGCTCCTAGCAGGCCGCATAGTGCGAAAATATTTAACCAAACCAGCTGTTTATTTTTATAAAATATTATTATTAACAGCCCAAAAATAACCTCGGCAATACCCGCGCTACGCGTAATTAAATCAGACACCTGTTCAGAATAGCCTGCACTGCCAGTCATTAATTTTTCAAGAGGGGCGATATGATAAATCTTCGGGAAAAAGCCATGATACATCCAACTCAGCCCCACGATATAGCGTGCCATTTGTATATAACCGCGGTTATTTCCTAGCATTGTCTATTCGCTCCTGTGAGCTGGGGTGGCTCGATAAATATTCGAGTAAGTTATTCACCTTTTTAAGGTGTTCGTTCTCAGTGGTATGCGCACCCTGTAATGCTTCAATTGCATCGGCAAAATCGTTGCTTGAATAGCCTAAGTATTCTAATTGAGTCAATGCATAGCTGTCGGCTTCTCGTTCCATATCTCGTGAAAATCCTTGTTGAGCAAACGATGCCCCCGTACCTAAAGCGACTTCTGCAATCCCTTCTAAATCACCAAATATAACGGCAAGTACAATTGTGCTGGCGGCCGATTGTGCTGTTATGCGAACACTATGCTGGTGGACGACATGACCAATTTCGTGAAGTAACACAGCCTTTAGCGCATTGGGTTTATCGGCTAGTAAATTAGCTAATTCATCAGTAACCACAATACGGCCATGAGGGAGTGCAAACGCATTAGCCCCAAAGCTTTGGGATTTATAAAACGAAAGCCTATACACCGACTTTTCAAGTGCAAGCGCATCAAGCATGGTATTAAAATGCTGCTGCACTGTGGCTTGTTGCTCGGCAGATAACTCGGTTGGGTCTAGGGCTAATTTTTTAATTACAGCAAAACTCTGCTCACCCATTTGTTCAACAACGCTATGCGGTAGGGTATCAACACTGTACACAGCAATTGCGGGCACAACTTTGTATAGCATTAACCACATAAAAAGTGGTGTAGCTACAATTGCCGCTATAATAGCCCATTTACTTTTTTCAAGGCGCTCTAATAGGTCGTGCTTATTGGTTTTAAAAGGCCAGCGATAATTTACATCACTTGGAATGAAGCGACTGCCATCATTAAAACGCAGTTCATCAGCAAGCCCGGCCAGGCCAGACGTGAGTGATATATCGCTTATTGCATAGCTTGAAATAAGCTGATCATCGTGGCTAATTTCAACCAGGGTATCGCGAATATTAGCGACACCCGGTTGATAATTACTTGATGCTTTGGGGAAGTAATGTCCCTGTACGTGCATAGTAATCTCTTAGGTTAGCGATAAATCAATATCAAATACATTAGCCGCTTCTTCGGCAAAGGATGACTGCTGCTCTTGCGTTGTATCGATTAAGTTTAATGCGCCAGGGTATATATCAACAGTTGTGGCCTCGGCAAGCATTTTTGATGTACGAATTTGTGTCCAGGCGTAAGCAAGCCCCAATGAAAACACAATAGCTAGCATGTTCGTTAAAAGTAAAATGGCATAAGGAATAGGTTTAAGTTCAGACTTAAACGATGCAACATCTTCAAATTGGCTGTTATTAAAAATATGATTTCGAATGGCCGCTTTCCACACTGCGGTTACTATGGCAATCATCACAACATAGGCAATCATTAATCCACCAAACATAATTCCCATTTTGACTGGGTCTTGAGCCGCTTGTTGATTTTCAACATTGAGTAAATCAAGTCCAAAAAGTCCTAAAATAGCCATAAATATCACCATAGTGATAGAGCTCACTACAAAACAAATAAGCGCTGTTAAATAGTAAGTTTCACCTTTGAGCTTTACGGTTAATGGTTTATTGCCGTAACTAATATTACTGTGAATGTAATTATCTATGCGCTTTAAAACATACGGCATTAATAAATAAAGTGTAAATACACTGGCAATCGGTAACAGTATAAAGTTAACAAAGGCTTCGCCGTAATCGCCTTTGAATGCAAAGCGCACATTACGATGACGGGTCATACGCATATTAAAGCGCAGGCCTTGGTTAATAATCCACGGCATTAAAAAAATAAAAGCGATGGCAAATAAAAAGCCTATCAGTGGAAAAAAGCTGACAGCAAAGGTGTAAATTAAAAATACAATGACCGCTAAAATACGGCCTTTTAAAATTTGCATTGGAGTAGCTAAGTAGTCAAAGCTGTGGCCATCTATACGAGTGTGCCCATAAAAATAGCGCATTGTACGCACTTTTGCCCAGGCAGAATAAATGCCCAATGTTAGTACGCTTAGTAAGATATTAACTATCCAAATACCAAAAAATTCACCGCCCTTGCCACTAAATTGCACTTTGGAGCTAGATAGTGGGGTAAGTGGTTGACCGTTAGGTTCGTTTGATTGTGAAGGGGTTGGGTGTATTGATTCCATTAAAAGCCATTCCATGTTGTTTTTTTGTTAATTTACCGATTTTAAGTGCAAAACTCAATATTTATCACAGCAATAGCGCTGTTTTTTCTCACTATAAGGTGTGTTCAAACTAGGTGATACATTTTTTATAATGAACTCTGTTATACTGAGCGGATAATTTTATGGGGCTGCTATGATTTCAAAAAACCAACTCAAACTTATTCGCCAACTTGGCCAAAAAAAGTACCGAAAGCAATATAATCAATACCTTGTACAAGGCGAAAAAAACGTACTTGAGTTGTTAAATAGTTCTTTAAACGCAGTTGTTATATTTGCTACGCAGGCGTTTATAAATGCTCATCAAAGCCGTTTTCCAAACACCCACATCATTGAAGCAGACGAAGAGGCGTTGACTAAAGCGAGCACCCTTGTAAGTAATAATGCGGCTATTGCAATTGTTGATATGCCCAAAGCCGACTTACCCAATATGAATGGATTAATATTGGCGCTTGATGGCGTGTCTGATCCAGGCAATTTAGGCACTATTATCAGAGTTGCTGATTGGTATGGGATTAAACATATTGTTACTAGCACAGACAGCGCAGATGCCTATAACCCAAAAACAATTAGTGCCACTATGGGGTCGTTTGTAAGAGTATCTGTAAGCCAAGTTGAATTACCTGAATATTTACAGACTTTAAATTTGCCAATATATGGCGCATTTTTAGATGGTGAAAGTGTGCATAAAACACAATTCAGTGGTGAGGGTGTTTTGCTAATGGGCAGTGAATCGCATGGGATACGCGAAGCCTGTGCAGGTTTAGTGACCGATAAAATAACAATTCCTGCATTTGGCGAGGCCGAGTCGCTCAATGTTGCCATGGCAACAGGGATTATTTTAGATAATTTTAAGCGACAAGCTTAACAAACGCGTGTTTTTTAAGTTAAATTGCCCATGAATAACAACAATAATAAATTGGTAAAACAACAAGATGCGCTTAAGCACTATTAAATTAGCGGGCTTTAAATCGTTTGTAGAGCCCACTAAAATACCGTTTCCAGATCAAATGACCTGCGTTGTTGGGCCAAACGGCTGTGGCAAATCTAACGTTATTGATGCAGTGCGGTGGGTGCTAGGCGAAAGCTCAGCTAAAAACTTGCGTGGCGATGCCATGACTGATGTTATCTTTAATGGGTCAACTAACCGTAAAGCCATTTCGCAAGCTTCAGTAGAGCTAATTTTTGATAACTCGTTAGGCGAGCAAGAATTAAAAAACACCTTTGCCGATAGAAACCAAATAGCGATTAAGCGTTTAGTAACACGTGATGGTCAATCGTTGTACTTTTTAAATGGCAGTAAATGCCGCAAGCGTGACATAACTGATATATTTTTGGGCACTGGGCTTGGTCCTCGCAGTTATGCGATTATTGAGCAAGGGATGATATCGCGCTTAATTGAAAGTAAACCTCAAGAGCTGCGCGTATTTTTAGAAGAAGCCGCAGGCGTATCTAAATACAAAGAGCGCCGCCGCGAAACGCAAACGCGGATCAAAAGTACCCGCGAAAATTTAGAACGTTTATTAGATGTTCGTAAAGAGCTGCAAAGTCAACTCGATAAATTGGCAGTTCAATCACTTGACGCTAAAAAATACCGTGAACTTAAAGCAACAGAGCGCACATTAAAAAGTCAAATAGCTGTTTTAAAATGGCAAAAACTTCATCAGCAACAAATAGACAAAAGCGAGCAAATAAAAAAGCTTGATGAGCAAATTAGCTTTTTTAAAACGGCCCACTCAGGGCACGATGATGTGCTTGCAACACTTGAAGGCGAAGTACAAGCTCAGCAAGATAAATTAAGTGATGCGCAGCACCAGCAACATATTACTCATACCGAGTTAACTCGAGCCGAACAGCAAAAAATCAGTATTAAACAACAAATACAATCACTTAAACAAAGCTTAATAAAATTACAGCAACGTCAAACATACAGCCTTGATCAAAAAGCGCAACAGCAGCATATATGCGAAGAACTTGATGAAGCACTGCAAGCGGCAATAGAAAGCAGTGTAATGTGCGAAGAGCAAGTGGATGAACTGTCATTTGAACTTGAGGGACTACAGACCGCTAAGCAGCAGAGTTATTCGCATTGGCAAACACTCAACGAACAACAGCAGCAATTTAATACTCAGGTGCAGTCGCAAAGTAGTGAAATAAAGCACACGCAACAGCAAATAAACCATGTCAATGAGCAACTCAGCCAGTTAAATTCGCAGCTTGATGAACTAAAAAATAATAATATAGAACAGCAGCTGGTCGAGCAACAACGCCAGCGCCAAACACTTACTGAGGAGCTTGCAAAAAATCAAAGTGCGCTTTCCCAATGTGAAGTTACACTGACCCAACAAAATAAGCAGGTTAATAAAACTCAAGACAATCATAAAGCACTGGCACAGAAAGAAAATGAACTAAACGCCCGTATTGCGGGGCTTAAAAGTGCATTGGGGTTAGATGAAGAGGTCACTGATTTAGCAGGACTCTTAAGTCAACTAATAGTGCAAGATGGTTTTGAGCCATTAATAGAGCAAGCACTTAAGTCGCTTACACATTTAAGTGTAACAGAGCAGCCATCACCTAATAGCGTATGGCCAAGCGGTCAGTCTTTACTTAAGCCAAGCCTGGCTGATTATATTACCGCTGGCGTATACCCAGATTTACTCACACGAATTGTTTACAGTGAACACGCCGATTTAACGGTGTTAAACGATGACTATTACATTGCGGTGATGGATAAAAATGGCGCGTTGCATGGCCGTAATTGGCACGTAAACGCGGATAGCAACACAAACAACTCATTGCTAATTAAACATAAGCAACTTCACGAGTACACCCATGAGATCACACAGACTAAAAGTGAACTTGAAAAGGTAACAAGCGAACTTGAACAATACATTGCACTACAAGCAGAGCTTAATACCGAGCAAAAAGCGCTTAAAGAGGTTATTCATCAGCTTGCCCAACAGATTGCTATTTCACGTACCCGAAGCGATATGCTCACAGAGCAGGTCACTCAATATCAACACCAGCTATTAAAAATAAAAACTCAAGAGCAAACGATAAGTGCGTCACTTTTGCACCTTAATAAGCAGCTTGAAGAACAAACAGAGCAATATGAACTATTTGCTGAGCAGCAATTTAATTTAATAGATGAAACTGAGGCTGCTAATGATGAGCGCATGCAAAGCGATAAAAACTATAGCCAAGCACTCAGTGCGCTAGAGCAATACAAAACGCAGGCTCATCAGGCAAGTTTAAGACAGCAAAAAGCACGCAGTGAGTGGCAATTAAGCCAAACAAAACTAAGCCATGCAGAGCAAGCCTATAATGAGGCAAAACAAGGAGCTGAAGAATTAGTTTTGGAAATTGAGACGCTACTTATTCCAGAAGAAACACTCAGTGAATCAATTTTAACGTTATTAGAAACGCATCAACATGGCGAGCAATTACTAGCGCAATTACAAAACGATTTATCACAAGCCAAAGACGCCTTGAATACAAAGCAAGCTAGTCTTAAAAATTCTCAGGGTGAGCTGCAAGGACTTCAAGAACAACATCAAAGATTAACACTTGAAGAGCAGAGCTTATTAATAAAGGCGCAAGCTTCACTTGAGCCATTAGATGAGCTTAAACAAAGCCTAAAAGCAGTACTTGAAACATTACCTGACGACTTAACTTTCAATGCAGCGCAAAACCAATTAACAGGTATTACAAATCAGCTAGACAGGCTTGGTGCGGTTAACTTAGCAGCTATAGAAGAGTTTGACGTTGCAAAACAGCGAAGTGATTATTTAGATAACCAGTTAGAGGATTTAACTAAAGCGTTAAATACCCTTGAAGGTGCTATTCGAAAAATTGACACCGAGACAAAAACACGCTTTAAAGCCACGTTTGATCAAGTAAACGAAGATTTTGCGCTGCTGTTTCCTAAAGTTTTTGGCGGCGGTAGTGCGTATTTGGAATTAACCAGTGACGATTTACTTGAAAGTGGTGTTAGTATAATGGCACGGCCGCCAGGTAAGAAAAATTCAACCATTCACTTGTTAAGTGGTGGAGAAAAAGCGCTGACGGCATTATCATTAGTGTTTTCTATATTCAGGCTAAATCCAGCGCCATTTTGTATGCTGGATGAAGTTGACGCGCCATTAGATGACGCAAACGTTGTACGCTTTTGCCGTTTGGTAGAAGAAATGTCACAATCAGTGCAATTTATTTATATAAGCCATAACAAAATTGCAATGGAGATGGCGGGTCGTTTAACCGGTGTTACCATGGCAGAGCCGGGGGTATCACGAATGGTTGCTGTAGATATTGAACAAGCGGTGCAACTTGCACACGCATAAATTTTTATAACACGTGTATTAGTTTTTTATTACTATACAGAGTTTAGGCATAACAAATAATAAAAGGTGAGGGGATGGCCGAACAATTAAGATGGGTTTTAATCATTATCAGTGTGATTGTCATTGGTGGCTTATTAGTCCATGGTTTATGGTCTGTAAGAAAAAAAGACAGCCCAGATACGTCTGTTAAAGAACGGGTTGAACCACTCCAAGAAAGCCCCGCAGCTTCATCTCATTCGTATAGTCAAAAAACTGAGCAAAAAGAACCGGTTATTAGTGAGCGTGACGAGCCACAGTTAGGGGAACTTAACTTTGATGCTAATGAGCCTCAAATAGAGTCTAGCGTGCCAGAGGTGCCTATTGAGGACGATCTAAGTGTTGTTGATGATTTAGAGTCGGTTGAGCAAACTGATCAACAACCACAAGAGCCAGTACCGGATTTTGTTATTGTACATATACAAATGCCTGAAGGGTTAACTATGCAAGGCAGCAAGTTATTACCCGCTGTAAATACGCTCGGTTTTAAATACTCAGAGGAAGGCTTTTTTAACCGTCATTTAGACCCTGCTGGCCAAGGGCCTGTGCTGTTTAGATTGGTTAATATGTACAACCCAGGGACGTTCGATATAGATAATATGGAACAGTTTAGCACCGCTGGGGTCAGCTTATTCATGACCTTACCGTGTGACGGCGACGGGTTAGCAGCGTTTAATATGTTGCACAGTGCGGCTAAAAAAATAGCCGACGAATTCGGCGCGCATATATTAGACGCAGAGCGCGAAGAAATGAGTGTTGAGCGTGTAAGACAGTATGTTGAGCAGGTTCGTGCTTTTTCAGCGTAACAATTTGTAATATATAATTTTTATAAGCCACTGGGCGATATCGTCAAAGTGGCTTTTTTATGTTTTTTGAGGTTTAAATGTCTAGCAGCATTAGTGAGCAAATTAATCATCTTCGTACCCTATTAGAGCAGCACAATTACAATTATTATGTGCTTGATACCCCAAGCATTCCAGATGCTGAATACGATAGGCTATTACGCGAACTCAGTGCGCTTGAAACACAAAACCCTGAATTTTTATCTGCCGATTCACCGACTCAAAAAGTAGGTGGCGCAGCGCTTAGCAAGTTTGAGCAAGTCGCCCACCAAGTGCCCATGCTATCGCTCGATAATGCGTTTAGCGAAGACGAATTTACAGGCTTTAATCGCCGAATCAAAGAGCGCTTAATGAGCACCGATGAGCTTACTTTTTGCTGTGAGCCCAAGTTAGATGGCTTGGCTGTGTCGATCATTTATCGTGATGGGGTGTTGGTACAAGCTGCAACGCGGGGTGATGGCTTTACTGGTGAGAATATCACTCAAAATGTAAAAACAATTCGTAACGTGCCTCTTAAATTACGTGGAGACTTCCCGAAAGAGCTTGAAGTGCGTGGCGAGGTATTCATGGATAGCGCAGGGTTTGAAAAGCTCAATAGTGAAGCGCAAAAGCGTGGCGAAAAAGTATTTGTAAACCCACGTAATGCAGCCGCAGGTAGCTTGCGTCAACTAGACTCTAAAATCACCGCCAAACGCCCACTGATGTTTTATGCATACAGCACTGGTTTGGTTGCCGATGGCTCAATTCCTGATGATCATTTTCAGCAATTAGAAAAGCTAACTGATTGGGGTTTACCCCTTTGCCCAGAAACAAAGCTGGTGGAAGGGCCACAAGCTGCTTTAGATTACTATGGTGATATTTTAACGCGTCGTAGTGAGCTTAAATATGAAATTGATGGCGTGGTAATAAAAGTTAATAATAAAGCCTTACAAGAGCGTTTGGGCTTTGTGGCGCGTGCGCCTCGTTGGGCTATTGCTTATAAGTTTCCGGCGCAAGAAGAAGTTACTCAACTACTTGATGTAGAGTTTCAAGTTGGGCGCACGGGTGCAATTACGCCTGTTGCTCGTTTAGAGCCTGTATTTGTAGGCGGTGTAACGGTGTCTAATGCAACGCTTCACAACGGTGATGAAATTGCTCGCTTAGGTGTTAAAGTTGGTGATACGGTGATTATTCGCCGTGCTGGCGATGTAATTCCGCAAATAACGCAGGTAGTGCTCGATCGCAGACCCGCAGATGCAAGAGATATTGTGTTTCCATCAGCTTGCCCAATTTGTGATTCCCATGTAGAAAAAGTCGAAGGTGAAGCTGTAGCTCGTTGTACTGGCGGTTTAGTGTGCCCGGCACAGCGTAAGCAAGCTATAAAGCATTTTGCATCTCGCAAAGCATTAGATATTGATGGCCTTGGCGATAAAATTGTTGATCAATTAGTGGACCGTGAGCTTATAAAAACACCCGCTGATTTATTTATACTAAAACAAGGCCATTTTGAATCACTCGAACGCATGGGGCCAAAATCGGCTAAAAATTTAGTCACTGCTTTAAACGAAGCAAAAGCCACCACGCTTGCTAAATTTTTATATTCATTGGGTATACGAGAGGCAGGTGAGGCAACGGCACAAAATTTAGCAAATCACTTTTTAACGCTTGAGAATATTATTAGTGCCAGTGTCGATAGCCTGACACAAGTAAGCGATGTAGGTGATATTGTGGCATCGCATGTGCGAGGTTTTTTTGACGAAGAGCACAATTTAGCGGTCGTCAATGCGCTTATTGAGCAAGGCATACATTGGCCTGCGCTGAGTGCACCATCGAAGGATGACCAACCGCTAGCAGGGCTTACTTATGTACTTACAGGTACGCTTAACACACTTAATCGCAATGATGCAAAAGCGCGCTTACAACAGCTAGGTGCGAAGGTGTCAGGCAGTGTATCTGCTAAAACCGATGCCTTAGTAGCGGGTGAAAAAGCGGGCTCTAAACTCACAAAAGCTCAAGATTTAGGAATAGATGTCCTGACAGAGGATGATTTAATCGAGCTGCTTAAAAAGCATAACGGCTAGGGAAGTAGTAATGAGCCGATACGGACCCCAATACTGGGATAAATACGGGAGTTATCGTACGCCTGTTGCGTTTCACTTAAGTGTAGTGGTGTTGCTGCGTGCTTATTTTATTTGGGTTATTGCTGCACTAAGCCGCCGACCAGAGCTTGACTTAATGTCGTTATTTTTTAGATCTAAAAGCGACTTTTTTATTGCCATTGCTATTGGCAGTATTGCGATAATTCCTACATTGTTTTTTTGTTTGCGCCGTCCACGTGATTCACATAAAGCCACTGACCGGTTGGCAAGTATTTGGCGGCATATGCGCTGGCCATTAATTGTTTGTGCGCTGATAGATTTAACATGGTTAATAGTACAAGCGGCAAATAGCCATTATCGGTTTTCGCTTTTTTTAGCAGTGCAAATGGTTATTGTGTTTTGGGTGCTTTGGTATTTAGTTAAAAGTCGGTATTTAACTGTGTTTTTTAAAGATTGGCCTGAGCCAACAGAAAAAGCATCAGATGAAAAAAAACAGCTTAAAAAGGATTCATAGTGGACGCAGTAAACAAAAAAATAGCATTAATAATTGCAATTATTGGTTTTGTGCTTGTTGGTTTAATGCTTGCCTATGAGTTATCAGACGTTATGTGGTTTAAAGTGCTGATAGGTGTATGGGTGTTTGTGTTTTGTTCTAGCATGTATAGGCTTACTCCATTATTTAAAGCACGAAACCGCTTAGAGCATTTTGTTCAACGCGATGCGCAGCACTTATTAGTGTTTAGCTTAATGGGCTTTTTTGATAAAAAACATGGTCCTAATTGGCTGGTTATACAAAGTATTGAGCGCGTAGTAAGCAAAGATGATGAGCTTATTATTTGTAGCAATAATGATCGGCAACTAAGCGTTAGCTTACCAGTTAAAAAAGCGGAGTTAGAGGCGTTCATGCAGCGGATTTTTACTACTGCGGAAAAGCAAACGATTACCTTTGAGCAAGCTTGATCGAGGCATCATTTCACCACGTAATAAAGGTGTAGTTATATAACTTGATCTTTGATTTATAAACGTTAATTATCCAGAGCTCAGATTATTTACCCTATTCGTAATACAGGTTTTCATGAGGTTACTATGTTGAAATGGAACGATGTGATTAATTTTGCCAAAAATGGCAATCCGACACCCAGTAAAAAAGTCACTAAAACAGATGAACAATGGCGTAAACAATTATCAGAAAACGAATACTATGTAACGCGTATGAAAGGAACAGAGCGCCCTGATATGTCTGGTAGTTGTACATTGTTAGAGCCCGGTAAATATGTGTGTGTGTGTTGTGATAATTTATTGTTTGATGCTGACGAAAAGTTTGAAAGCGGAACTGGCTGGCCTTCATTTACTCAGCCGGCAAGTATAGAAGCAATTGGCTATGTACGTGATGTTAGCCATGGCATGGAGCGTGTTGAGGTTGTATGCAATGTGTGTGATGCGCATTTAGGGCATATATTTCCAGATGGCCCATTACCAACGGGCCTTAGATACTGCGTTAATGGCGCTGCAATGAAAAAGCTTTAGTCTTTGAGGTTTAGCTTCATCTCTTTTGCTTGATTCATAATTTTATCTAAACGCTGCGCTTGATCGGCAGGCAAATCGGATTTGTCTAATAAGGTGTAGCACTTTTTAGCAAGCCCGATATTCAATGAACTGCCACTTTGTTTGGTTGAATCAAATAAGCATTGTAATAAATTAAGTGCAATGCTTTGATTCCGTGGCATCACTCTGAACGCATGTGTGAATGCTTCTAGTGCTGTATTCAATTGGCCTTTGTTAAACTGGGTCACAGCATGGTTATTAAGTTCTTTTGGCCCCATTTTAATATCACGTCGTTCACTTTGCTGTTGCTGTATATAACGTAAATAGGTGGGTTCGCTCGTAGTCGGGTGTCTTTCACAATGATTAATTATTTGCGTGAATAACATTTGTGCTTTTTGATGAAACCCTAGCTCATGAAAGGCTTTTGCTTTATCAAGTGCGCCATCGACTGAACGGATTATTGAGTCGTCATCTTCCAATTGCTCAATGAGCTTCTTAGCTTTTTGATGTTCATCTTTTAAATAATGAAGCCGCGCATTAAGCACATCAATTTGCGATTGATTAGTGCTGTTAGGAAATTGGGTTTTTAAATCGTTTATATATTTATTTGTTTGCCTAGAAATGCGCTGCACCTGATCGGTTTGATCTGTCGTTAATGCAAAGTCAATTCCTGCTCGAGCCGCATTTAAGTAAATATCGGGATGATCGTAAATAGAGTGCTTAGCAAAGTTTGCTATATCTTTTTGTGTTAGGTAATTTTTTTCGTAGTCGTGATTAATTAACGAGACCGTGCTTAGCGATTTTTGACGCGATATATTTCGTGGCGCAATTGTGGCTGCTTGGCTCAAAAAGTCTTGGGCCAATTCAAATTGATTCAGTTTAATTTCTAACCGGCCAAGTAAGTCTAATGCAACAAGACGGGTTTCTTGACGTCCTAGCATGGTTTTTAACATGCGTTGCGCCAAAATATGCTCGTTATTGGCTATAAGCGCTTCTACTAGCCCCACTTTAGCCCAGGCGAATTTTTGAATATCGAGCACAGATTTAAAAAAGTCTTTGGCCTCTTGGTCGCGTTTTAACCGAAGAAGAGCATCACCTTTCAGACGAAGTAGAATAGGGCTGTAATTATTGTCTTTTCTTTCAAGTGCCGCATTAATATATTTTATGGCTTTTGAGTCGTTACCATCATCGATGAGCGTGTATACGGTTTGAAGATCGTGTTTACGCTTTAATATACGTTCAATTCGGGTCTTTAGTTCTTGCGCTGTAAAAGGCTTAACCAAAAAGTCATCGGGTTGAAGCTCAAGTACACTGTGTACTAATGAACCACTTGTTTCAGCTGAAATAAAGATAAAGCCAGTAGAGTTTTTTATGAGTTGTTTAACTCTTAGCTCTTCGTATAACTGGTAACCGTCTTGGTGTTTATTTAAGTTGAAGGAACACACAATTAAATCGAACGATTCACTTAAACATTGCTCTTTTGCTGAATTGGCATGATCAGCAAAGCTCAACTGCCGAAAGCCAAGTCTTTCTAACGATTGTTTCATATAGCTTTGAGCAAGTGGCTGCTCTTCGACTATTAGTATTTTGGCTTTTGAAAATATCTTAGTTGGCATTGGCTTAAGCGTTATCACTTTTAACACAGACTATAATCAACAGATTAGCTGCTTACAAGGGAATTTAAATGTTAGCTGTATTTATTAGGTAATTAGGTTTAACTAATACGTTTATATGGTCATAAAGTGTCATTTTTATTCAGTGCTGTAATGGCGGGTTATATTCTCATTTGAATAGGTATTAAATATTAGGCTGTGGTGATTAAATTATTATGCCTAAAGGGCAGTGATGCTCTTTTTTCTGATAACTAAGTTAATTATGCAAATAGGCATATATAAAAAAGTAAAAAATAATTCAGAGCAGATATTAAAGAGGTAGTTATATGTGGTGGGTGATACTGGATTTGAACCAGCGCTCTCGCCATTCTTTGTAAAGAAGGATGATGCTCTTTTTCTTATAACTTAGTTAATTATACAGATATGCATTTTTAAAAAAATAGAGGAAGTAATTTAAAATAGACACTAAAGAGGTAGTTATATGTGGTGGGTGATACTGGACTTGAACCAGTGACCCTCGCCTTGTAAGGGCGATGCTCTCCCAACTGAGCTAA
>NZ_JAHXRM010000236.1:0-273 GCF_019392235.1 Pseudoalteromonas sp. CR1
TCAGCTTCGAGCCGGCCAGCTAGACTGCCGAAAGCTTTCCGGGGCTGAACGCCCCGAACCGGCCCGCGGCAAAGACCAGCGGGTGATCGTCCGGCCCCCCGACCGTCACCTGCGCCACCCGCCCGATCAGGACGCTGTGGTCCCCCGCCTCGTGGGCCGCGTGGGCCACGCAGTCGAACCGCGCCGCCACCCCCGGGATCACCGGGGTCCCCAGGTCAGAACGGTCCAGCCCCAGCCCCTCGAACCCCGCCCCGCCGCGCGTAAAGCGCAGGC
>NZ_JAHXRM010000237.1:0-273 GCF_019392235.1 Pseudoalteromonas sp. CR1
GAGATCGAGAAGGGCAAGTTGGCCGACGGCACACTGGACGAGTTCGATGCAATCATGGGCGTCAACGTCAAGGGCGTGTGGTTGTGCATGAAGTATCAGCTGCCGTTGTTGCTGGCGCAGGGCGGCGGGGCGATCGTCAACACCGCATCAGTGGCGGGGTTGGGGGCGGCACCGAAGATGAGCATCTATGCCGCGTCCAAGCATGCCGTGATCGGCCTGACCAAGTCGGCAGCCATTGAGTACGCGAAGAAGAAAATTCGCGTGAACGCGGTG
>NZ_JAHXRM010000238.1:0-273 GCF_019392235.1 Pseudoalteromonas sp. CR1
GAGCGCAGATACCAAATACTGTTCTTCTAGTGTAGCCGTAGTTAGGCCACCACTTCAAGAACTCTGTAGCACCGCCTACATACCTCGCTCTGCTAATCCTGTTACCAGTGGCTGCTGCCAGTGGCGATAAGTCGTGTCTTACCGGGTTGGACTCAAGACGATAGTTACCGGATAAGGCGCAGCGGTCGGGCTGAACGGGGGGTTCGTGCACACAGCCCAGCTTGGAGCGAACGACCTACACCGAACTGAGATACCTACAGCGTGAGCTATGAG
>NZ_JAHXRM010000239.1:0-273 GCF_019392235.1 Pseudoalteromonas sp. CR1
GACCTGTGTCGTCGTATTGGTATTGACTTCGAGACCATTCCTGGCATCTCTGCTTTCTCGGCTGCCGCTGCTCGGATGGACGTCGAGATCACTGTCCCGGAAGTCTCTCAGTCACTCATCCTCACCCGGCTCGAGGGCGGGCGCACGCCCATGCCCGACGGTGAGACCGTTGCTTCCTTCGCCCGCCACGGGGCAACTATGGCAATCTACCTGTCAGCGGCCCGTAACAAGGCGCTTCAGGAGGCCTTACTGGAGGGCGGATATCTGCCGGAG
>NZ_JAHXRM010000240.1:0-273 GCF_019392235.1 Pseudoalteromonas sp. CR1
GCGGCTTGCCAGAAGGGCTTCTCGGTCACGTTCACCACCGCGGCCTCGCTGGTCAACCAACTCCTGGAGGCGCGTGACGAGCGTCGTCTGCTCCGGCTTCAGCGTGAGCTAGCCGCGGTAAAGCTCCTGATCGTCGACGAACTCGGCTACGTGCCGCTGTCGTCGACGGGAGCGGAGTTGCTGTTTGAGGTCTTCTCGCAGCGCTACGAGCGTGGCTCGACCGTGGTGACCTCGAACCTCCCGTTTGAGGACTGGACGTCAGTTCTGGGCTCG
>NZ_JAHXRM010000241.1:0-272 GCF_019392235.1 Pseudoalteromonas sp. CR1
GGCACGTCGCCCAGGTCGGGCGGGACCTGGAAGCTCTCGCCGTAGCCGGTGGCGAACGCGAACGGGATGCCGAGCTCTGCGAGCCGCCGGGCGACCGCGACGCTCGTCTCGGCCCCGAGATTCACGTCGAGGAGCGCGCGGTCGGGCGGCGATGCGTCGATCAAGCGGAGCGCTTCCCGGACGGAGGCCGCCATGTCGACCGCGTCGGCTCCCAGCGCACTGAGCACCTCCTCCGCCTCCAGCGCGATGATCATGTTGTCCTCCACAACCAT
>NZ_JAHXRM010000242.1:0-272 GCF_019392235.1 Pseudoalteromonas sp. CR1
GCGCCACGCCCAGCGGCGCGATGCGGTCCTGGTCGATCAGCAGCGTCGGGTCGCAGGTCAGGAAGCGGCCCAGCGCCGGCCGGTACCAGCGCGCGCCCAGCAGCGTCAGCTCCAGCCCGTCCGTGAAGCGCGCGCCCTGGAACGTGAACGCCGGCTGGATCACCATGGACGCGAACAGCCGGCCGTAGGGCGTGTACTCGTCGCTGCCGGCGTACGCGCCGGTCGTGCCGTTGCTGATCACGTTCACGTTGCCCAGGCGGTCGAAGTGGTGG
>NZ_JAHXRM010000243.1:0-272 GCF_019392235.1 Pseudoalteromonas sp. CR1
GGAATGGGGGACGGCGCGACGTGTCTCGGCGTGCGAACCGGCCGGGCGACGTGTGTCCGGGGGCGGCCGAAGGCGCGGCCTGTGTCGTGTGCTGTATCGCGAGAGGTACAGCCGCTCCCGGCCGCGCGGAATCATACGAAGGTTAGGGGTCGTCACCCGAAACGGTGCCTCTCTGCGGCCGGATCCGAGATCAGGGTCGGCCGAAGACAGTCCATCGTCCCGGGTCTCGGTCCTGAAAGCTTCCCGCGGCCGCACGTGGGCGGCCGTTCACG
>NZ_JAHXRM010000244.1:0-271 GCF_019392235.1 Pseudoalteromonas sp. CR1
CTGCCGCCCTCGGCCTTCGCCCGGTACAGGGCGAGGTCGGCGTTCTTCATCAGCGTCTCGGGATCGGTGCCGTCCCGGGGCAGGCAGGCGACGCCGATGCTGGTGCCGATGTGACAATCCTGGCCCTCCAGGCGGAAGGGCCGGCCGAGCTCGGCGATCACCCGGGCGATCAGCCCGTCGGCCAGCGCCGGGAGATCCATCCCGCGCACCAGGATGGCGAACTCGTCGCCGCCGAGCCGGGCCACGAGGTCGTCCTTGCGCAGGCAGCCGG
>NZ_JAHXRM010000027.1:0-37604 GCF_019392235.1 Pseudoalteromonas sp. CR1
CATTTGCTATGTGAAAGTAGGACATTACCAGGCTTCAAATACAAGAAAGCCCGATTCGAAAGAGTCGGGCTTTTTTAAGTCTATAGAAAAGTAAAAATTAAGTATTTCTTTCTCTAAAGCGCAGCGTTTCTTAAGCGAAGCGCCTCTTTGTGAACAGTGTTTTGACTATCCAGTGCATTTACCATGATTCAACATATCTCAGTAATAAATATAATTTTGCTTTGTTACTGGCTTTGATTTAGGATCAAATCAGTTTAAAACCAAGAACTAACATACAGTGTATAGATTATTAATTACCGCAATATCCATTTTAATTTGTTTTTCTGTTTCAGCAGTTGAAGTCACTGATCTATATCAAGATATTTTAAAAGTTGATGATAAATCAAGAGATGCACGATTAACGGCAAGTCGTAAAGCTTTACTTAACGTATTAGTCAAAGTGAGCGGTGATGAAACAGCCGATCAAAATCGATTAGCTCAACAGCGAACTAAAGATATTTCTGATTACATGCTCAAATTTGAATACGATGAGCGTACAGAGGGTCAGTTAAAGTTAGTTGTTAAATTTGAAGAACGTAAAATCAATACCCTTGTAAAAGAACTGAGTTTACCACTTTGGGGTTCACAACGCCCGTTAGTCGCTATTTGGTTGGGTATTGAAGATAACTGGCGCAGAGAGCTAGTTACACAGGAAAGTTATCCACAGTTGGAGCAATTAATTTACGATAGTGCACGAAGACGTGGCTTACCTGTTGTTGTGCCATTACTGGATTTACAAGATAGGCGTCTAGTAGGAATACCAGAGGTGTGGGGTAATTTTTCAGGGCCTATCGAGGAAGCGTCCCAGCGTTATAGTGCTGAAAGAAGCATCACAGCAAAAATGTACAAAGACAACAACAGCAATAACTGGGTTCTAGATTGGCGATTCACGAATGGTGACTTGTTTGACGAAAATCGCTTAGTTGGCGATAAACAACAAATTGTTAGTCAAATGATTGATACATTAGCAAGAGGGCTTGCCAGTGAGTACGCAATTGATCCTAATGCATACTATGAACAAGCTTCGGCTATTTTAACCTTAAAAGGGACTGACAATTTTGTAGATGTTGAGTTAGCGAAAAGACGTTTACAAAGTCTTAGTGTGGTTACCGATGTAATCATTATCCGTAAAACAACAGAATTTGTTGAATATAAACTGAGCCATACAGGAAATGTTACAGATTTAAAAAAAGCACTAGGTCTCGATTCTGCGTTTAAAGATTATATCGACCCGCGTGCTTTTTATCATGTAGTAGACAAAAGCAGCCTTGAGTATCAATGGGTAAAACCATAGTGCTAAATCAAGAACCAATGCAAATGGCTTTGCCTGTTACTTTACCAGATGACGAAACTTTCGCATCGTACTTCGGTGGCGAAGATTCATTAGAGGTAAATCACCTCAAAGCAAGTTTTTCTGAATTGGCGAATACATTTCAATATACGTATTTGTGTGGTTTAGGTGACTCAGGAAAATCTCACTTGTTGTACGCTACATGCATAAAGGCTCAAGAGCGTGGCCTTTCAAATATGCTGCTTTCTATGCGTGAGGTTATTAACTTTGGCCCTATGGTTTTAGATGGACTAGAAGCACTGGATATACTATGTATTGACGATGTTCATCTAGTCGCAGGCAACGATGCTTGGGAAAAAGCTTTATTTAATTTTTTTAATCGCTTTAATGAACCCGGTAAAATGTTGGTTGTAACAGCTGACCTATTACCAAATATGCTAAATATATCGCTTCCAGATCTAGAGTCACGTTTAACGTGGGGAACCACGTTTCAAATACGTTCAATGAGTGATGATGACAAAGCTCAAGCTTTAGTTAAACGTGCACACATGCGTGGGCTTGAATTAAGTGATGAATGTGCGCGGTTTTTATTAACCCGCCTGAGCCGCGATATGCGAGCATTATTAGATGTTCTAGACAAATTAGATCACGCATCTATGGCAGCACAAAGAAAATTAACAATTCCTTTTATAAAATCAACGTTAAAGCTGTAGTAGGTCTAGAATCTAGACCCTGCTTTCAGTTATCATAAGCCATTAGTTAACAGCAATCACCCTCTGTGAAAGATCAGGTACCCAATGAACTTAGAAAATATATTAGCGCAAGCACTTGAGGCTGTAGCCAGTGCCAGTGAAATCGCGCAACTAGAAGAAATCAGGGTTAATTACCTTGGAAAAAAAGGCGAAATCACCAGCTTACTTAAAACGTTAGGAAAAATTGCACCTGAGGAACGAAAAGAAGCAGGGCAAGTGATAAACCAAGCTAAACAAGATGTACAAGTTGCAATTAACGAAAAGCGTGAATTATTAGCGAGTAAAGCACTAGAAGAAAAACTAGCTGCAGAGACTATTGATGTAACTCTTCCTGGTCGTGTAATGCCAGCGGGTGGCTTGCATCCAGTAACACGTACTATTGAGCGTATTGAAAGTTTTTTTGGCGAGTTAGGGTTTGCTGTTAAATCAGGTCCAGAAATTGAAGATGACTTTCATAACTTTGACGCATTAAATATTCCAGAACATCACCCTGCGCGCGCTGATCACGATACCTTTTATTTTAATCC
Organism: Pseudoalteromonas sp. CR1; assembly: GCF_019392235.1. Taxonomy (NCBI): domain Bacteria; kingdom Pseudomonadati; phylum Pseudomonadota; class Gammaproteobacteria; order Alteromonadales; family Pseudoalteromonadaceae; genus Pseudoalteromonas; species Pseudoalteromonas sp. CR1. Next base: position 2,610 of record NZ_JAHXRM010000027.1, read on the forward strand.
TAAGTTAGTACTGCGTACTCAAACCAGTGGTGTGCAAATACGAACTATGGAAACAGAGCAGCCGCCGCTTCGTATCATATCTCCTGGGCGCGTATACCGTAACGATTACGATCAAACGCACACTCCGATGTTTCATCAGGTAGAAGGTTTAATGGTAGATACTGACGTTAGCTTTACTGAGCTAAAAGGTATTTTACACGACTTTTTGCGTAACTTTTTTGAAGAAGACATGGAAATTCGTTTCCGTCCTTCATTTTTCCCATTCACAGAGCCTTCAGCTGAAGTCGATGTAATGGGCAAAGACGGCAAATGGCTAGAAGTATTAGGCTGTGGCATGGTACATCCAAATGTTCTTAAGTCTGTGGGTATTGATCCTGAGAAATACACGGGTTTTGCATTCGGCATGGGTGTAGAGCGCCTAACAATGTTGCGTTATGGCGTAAACGATTTACGTGCATTTTTCGAAAATGACTTAAAATTCCTAAACCAGTTCCGTTAAGAGTGAAGCAATAAAATGAAATTTAGTGAAAAGTGGTTAAGAGAGTGGGTAAACCCTGCTATTGATACGCAAGCTCTGTCGGAACAGCTTTCTATGGCCGGCCTTGAAGTTGACGGCGTTGAGCCAGCTGCAGCCAAGTTTAATGGTGTTGTTGTTGGTGAAGTTGTTGAATGTGGCCAGCACCCTGATGCAGATAAGCTACGTGTAACAAAAATTAATGTTGGTGGTGATGAACTGCTAGATATTGTATGTGGTGCACCAAACTGTCGCCAAGGCATAAAAGTTGCTGTAGCAACCGTAGGTGCTGTGTTACCTGGCGATTTCAAAATTAAAAAAGCGAAGCTACGCGGTCAGCCTTCTCATGGGATGTTATGTGCATTCGACGAGCTAGGTATTAGCGAAGAGGGTGAAGGCATCATGGAGTTACCAAGTGATGCACCAATTGGCACTGACTTACGTGAATATCTAAGCCTTGACGATAACATCATTGATGTTGATTTAACGCCAAATCGTGGTGACTGTTTAGGCATTAAAGGCCTTGCACGTGAGGTAGGCGTTTTAAATAGTACAGATGTAAATGTATTAGAAATACCAGCTGTAACACCAACAATTGACGATAAAGTATCAATTGAACTAGTTAATGAAGATGCTTGTCCTCGTTATTTAGGTCGTGTAATTAAGGGAATTAACCTTGATGCAGAAACACCACTTTGGATGGTTGAAAAACTACGCCGTAGTGGCGTGCGTTCAATCGATCCGGTTGTTGACATAACAAACTATGTACTACTAGAACTTGGTCACCCGATGCATGCTTTTGATTTAAATACAATTGAAGGCGGTATTAAAGTACGTAATGCTAATGTTGGTGAAGAGCTTGTATTACTTGATGGCAATGCAGCTAAATTAAAAGAATCAACACTTGTGATAGCCGATCATAATAAAGCACTCGCAATTGCTGGTATCTTTGGTGGTGAGCAATCTGGCGTTACTGAAAAAACAACAGACATACTGCTTGAAAGTGCGTTCTTTAACCCGGTAGCAATTGCTGGGCAAGCGCGTAGCTACGGTTTACATACCGATGCGTCACATCGTTATGAGCGTGGAGTAGACTTTGCACTACAACATGATGCAATGCAGCGTGCTACAGCGTTACTTTTAGAAATTGTTGGTGGTCAAGCAGGTCCTGTAGTTGAAGCTGTTGCAGCCGATAAACTACCAAAAGTGACTGAAGTACGTTTGCGTCGTTCTCGTTTAGACCGCGTAATAGGTCATCATATTGATGATGCTAAAGTAACTGATATTCTGACTCGTTTAGGCCTTGATGTTAAAGTTGAAAATGATAGCTGGAGTGCGGACATACCAAGCTACCGTTTTGATATTCGCATTGAAGAAGACTTAATTGAAGAAGTTGCGCGCGTATACGGTTATAACAGTATCCCAAATGTGGCACCAACTGCAAAACTTAAAATGACAACGCATAACGAAGCGAGTATTGCGCTAAGCAAATTCCGTAATACGTTAGTAACGCGTGGGTATCAAGAAGCGATTACTTACAGCTTCGTTGATCCTAAGGCTCAAGCTATTTTGCATCCACGAAGTGATGCACTTGTTCTACCGCATCCTATTTCAATTGAAATGTCAGCAATGCGTGTCAGTTTAATGCCGGGTTTATTAGCGTCTGTTGCATACAACCAAAATCGTCAACAACCTCGCATTAGGTTATTCGAGCATGGCCTTAAATTTATAAGCGATGAAAATGCTGAAAATGGTGTATGCCAAGTACCTGTGATTGGTGGTGTTATTACTGGTTTAGCACATGGAGAGCATTGGGTTGAAGAAAAACGAAACGTTGATTTCTACGATTTAAAAGGTGATGTTGAAGCATTACTTGCTATTACAAATGACGTGAGCCGTTTTGAAATTAAAGCTGAACAATCTGATGGACTTCATCCTGGCCAGTCAGCTGTTATTTATGTTGATGGGAAAAAGGTTGGCTTTTTTGGTGCATTACATCCTCAAGCGCAAAAGTCGTTAGATATCAATAACGCAACTTTTGTATTTGAAATTGAAATGTCAGCAATTGAAAAAAGAAATTTACCACAAGCTGAAAGCGTGTCTAAATTTCCTTCAAACCGTCGCGACATCGCGATTTTAGTGGCCAACAGCGTTAAATCTGGCGATATTTTAAACGCTATAGAAAAAGTTGGCGGAAATCAATTGGTTGACCTAAACTTATTCGATGTGTATAAGGGCAAAGGTATTGAGCCAAATTATAAGAGTTTGGCGATTGCTCTAACACTGCAAGCGGTTGATAGAACACTCGAAGAGAAAGATATCAATCTAGTAGTTGATAACGTGGTGGCCGAATTGGCCGAAAAGTTTAATGCATCGTTGAGGGACTAGATATGGCGCTTACTAAAGCCGACATAGCTGAACACCTATTTGAAAAGCTCGGGATCAATAAAAAAGATGCCAAAGATTTAGTTGAAGCGTTTTTTGAAGAAATCCGCTCAGCGCTAGAAAAAGGAGAGCAGGTTAAGCTTTCTGGATTTGGTAACTTTGATCTTCGAGACAAAAAAGAAAGACCAGGGCGTAATCCGAAAACAGGCGAAGACATTCCTATTTCGGCGCGTCGTGTTGTCACCTTTAGACCGGGCCAAAAATTAAAGACCCGTGTTGAAGTGGGTACCAGCAAAGCAAAATAAAAAAAGGCAGCGAAAGCTGCCTTTTTTATTACACAGCCGCTTAACGTTTAGGTAAGCGGGTTGAGTATTTTGTTAAAATTCTCTAGGTGATACAAATTCACCTTCTAATACTTGTTGATAGGTTTGCTCAGCAAGCGAATCAAGGCCTGATAAGTTTTTACCTGTGCTTAACAGCTCTTGTTCTATTTCAAATAAATCTATATTTTCGATACCCGACATTTGTGCCACTTTTGAAAATATATAGGCATGTTTAAATTTATCATGTTTATAAAAAAGGCTAATTAGTGAGGTGTATACTTCAGGGTTAGGTAGGTTCCCTTTTTCATTTAGCTCTAATGTTTTATAGAGTAAATCAATGGTTTTATCGTCATCAAATTTAATATAGTAAGACGCTAAAAAGAACTGCATCTCTGCACTTTGGGTAACGCTTGGATCGTTTTCTATGGCTAAAAGCTTACTTAATGCACCTTGATTATTGTTTCTTGACCAATGGTAATAAAGTAAACCGGGGTGATTAGTATTTACAGTGTCTTGATAAAGGCGTGTCATTTCTTTAATGCTAGTAAGCTGCCCATCTATTCGAGACGTTTTTTTAGCTTTGAGCTTTATGTGCTCAATTTTGGCTGCCAATGTTATACATTGGTTGTATGTCTCAAATTTTTTTAATAATTGATATTTATTTTCATCCGTTGGCTCTTTGTATTCACTGTAACGCTTTAAAATAACTTCAGCACGCTCGTCCTTACAATGACTATCTTTGTTTAGATCAGCACAAAAACCGGGTGTTTCCTTACAAACTTGTGCCAGCGTCACAGGGTCTTCACAACCCGCTAATGTTAGTAATCCAAGTAATATACTTGCTCTTTTTAGCATTCCTTAACCCCAAATAAATATCTACACAGCTATTCTAGCGCAATCATTTAACGCCTAACAGTAGAGAATAACTTCAGATTAAATTAGAATAGCTGTGCCTGAAGTGCATTACTCTCAAAATATAGTGCACTTTTAAAGGCTATCCGTTCAAAATGATAAATTTAGGTAAATAAAATGACCTCATCTCACGAGTTAGAATACACAAATAGTTGGCAAGAACGCCAAGATTACGCTGAAAGTATGCAACCTATTATTGGTAAGCTTTACCGTAATCGTGGTATTGAAATTGCTGTATATGGCCGTCCTCTCGTAAATGCCAGCACAATTGAAATTATTAAATCTCACAAAACTGTTGCACAATTTGAAGGCACAAAATTACGTTTACGCGAAAGCTTCCCGTTTTTAGAAGCAATCAGCAAAATGGAATTAAACTCTGCTCGTATTGATATTGGTAAGCTGGCATATAGCTACTTATACGGCGACGTTGCAAACGGCCGTTCAGTTGAAGAGTTTGTTAAAGATGAATTAGCAGAAATAGCCAATTCGACTGTAAAAGAGCCACGTGATGTAGTCCTTTATGGCTTTGGCCGTATTGGCCGTTTGCTTGCTCGCTTATTAATTGAAAAATCGGGCCCTTACGCCGATTTACGTCTACGTGCAATCGTTGTGCGTGGCGGTAAAGAGGGTGACCTCGAAAAACGTGCCAGTTTATTGCGTCGTGATTCAATTCATGGCCCATTTAATGGTTCAATCACTATTGATAAAGAACGTAATGCAATTAAAGCGAACGGCAGTTACATTCAGGTTATTTATGCAAATTCGCCTAGCGAAATCGATTACACACAATACGGTATCGAGAATGCGTTAATTGTTGATAACACAGGTATTTGGAAAGATGAAGCAGGTCTTGGTCAGCATTTAGAGTGCAAAGGCGCGGCTAAAGTATTACTAACGGCACCGGCTAAAGGTAATATTAAAAACATCGTATATGGTGTAAATAACCAAGATATTTTATCTGAAGATAAAATTGTGTGTGCAGCAAGTTGTACAACAAATGCGATTACGCCAACGTTAAAAGCATTAAACGACAAGTTTGGTATTAATAATGGCCACGTTGAAACGGTTCACTCGTACACAAACGATCAAAACCTAATTGACAACTATCACAAAGCAGAGCGCCGTGGTCGAGCTGCAGCCCTTAACATGGTAATTACTGAGACGGGTGCGGCAAAGGCGGTATCTAAAGCGTTACCAGAGCTTGAAGGCAAGTTAACAGGTAACGCGATTCGCGTTCCTACACCAAACGTTTCGCTTGCTATCTTGAACCTAAACTTAGCCACAAGTACGTCGGTTGAAGAGCTAAACGCATTTTTACGCGATACAGCACTGCATTCAGACTTACGTGATCAAATTGATTACACAGCGTCTACAGAAATAGTGTCTACCGATTTAGTGGGCAGCCGTTATGCTGGTGTTGTTGACTCGCAAGCAACAATTGTTGACGATAACCGTATTGTTTTATACGTATGGTACGATAATGAATTTGGCTATAGCTGCCAAGTAGTTCGTTGTATGCGAGATATGGCTGAAGTGTCATTCCCAAGCCTACCACGCTAATGTATATTTAGTATCCAAAAGCCAGCGTTTAGCTGGCTTTTTTAATGTGTCATTATTTTTAATGTGCGTGCCTTATGCTACGCTTTAATCATTAAAATACAGCGAGCGTAGTTATTTCACAATACGCTGTGTTTAGTGCGAGTATTTTTGCTCGCGATGTTAGTTCTGCTAGTTACAATGCAGATGAGCTTATTAAAATTAAAGGTTTTTTCATGAAAATCAGCAGTAATTTCGACAGTGGTAATATCAAAGTCATTGATGCAACCGATCCGCTTAATATTCAATTAGAGATTAATAACGATCACAATTCTGAATTTTACCAGTGGTTTCACTTTCGATTAGAAACAACGCCTTATCAATTACATAAGCTTAATATTAATCAGCTTGAAAAATCAGCATACCCAGATGGTTGGGAGGGCTACCAAGCAGTTGCTTCTTACGATCGCCAAACATGGTTTCGTGTTCCATCAAGCTATGAAAATGGCACGCTAAGCTTTGAAATAGAGCCAGAGTGCGGCAGTGTTTATTTTGCTTACTTCGCACCATACAGCTACGACCGCCATTTAGACTTACTTTCTTGGGCACAAGCTCAAGGTGCTTGCCAGCTTCAAACATTAGGTGAAACACTTGATGGGCGCGATATCAGCGTGCTAAAAATAGGTGAGCCAAGTGAAGATAAAAAAGTCATTTGGGTAACTGCACGTCAGCACCCAGGTGAAACAATGGCTGAATGGTTTGTAGAAGGCTTACTTCATAAATTACTTGATGACGAAGACCCGCATGCTGCAGCATTATTATCAAAAGCAGTATTCTATATTGTGCCAAACATGAACCCTGATGGCAGTGTGCGCGGACATTTACGTACCAATGCTAAAGGTGTTAACTTAAATCGTGAATGGCAAACACCATCGATTGAAAACAGCCCTGAAGTCTATTTTGTGCTTAATAAAATGCGCGAAACAGGTTTAGATATGCACCTTGATATTCATGGTGATGAAGCTATTCCTTATAACTTTGTTGCAGGCAGTGAAGGTATTCCAAGTTACGACGAGCGCCTTAAAAACTTAGAAGATAACTTTAAAGCGGCGTTACAAACAATAACACCTGAGTTTCAAGATGAGCACGGCTACCCGAAAGATGAGCCCGGTGAGGCTTTGTTAACCGTGGCTTCGTCGGCAACGGCTGAAGAGTTTAAAGCGCTTACATACACCATTGAAATGCCGTTTAAAGATAACAACGATTTACCAGATCCAGATTATGGCTGGTCAGATCGTCGTTCGTACCAGTTTGGTCAAGACACATTATCAGCCATTGTAAATGTGGTTGATACGCTCAGATAGAGTATTTAGAAAAGGCATCAATTTTTGGTGCCTTTTTTTATTCAAATCTACAACGAATTAACATAATACCAATCCGCAATAATACATAATCATTTTACGAGGCTAAACTTGTCGCTACTTGCGTCAAAACTCTTATTAAGAGCAACTAAATAGCGAATTTTTTGCCTAGCTATTAACACGCTTTTCTAACTTTAAAATAGATAACTTAATTAAGCGAATAGATATAAAGCCCTTTCTATAAATCACTTCAATCAAAAATAGATTTTAATCACGCTGTATAAGTCCTTAGCATATTCATATAATTCAAATTACTGGTTAAATAACCCTCAAACACGACGCCAAAGCGCACGTTTTATCTCTAAATATGAAAATTAAGTGTTAACAAAGTTAGCCAACTTAAGTTAATATCAATAACAATCGAATTAAAGATAGGCGAATTGAAGCCTGATTTTTAATCGCTTTGTGTCGCGCATTCTGAGTAGCTAAAACAGAGTCTCGTAATTCATAATAAAAAATATAACTATAGAGGATATTCATGGAAGCTTTTGTAAGCGCTGTTAATGATGTTGTTTGGAGTAATGCCCTTATTTACTTATGCCTTGGCGCGGGCTTGTTTTATTCTGTATTAACTCGATTTGCCCAAGTTCGACATTTTAAAGAAATGTGTAAGTTATTATTTAGTCCTAACACATCTGAAAAAGGCATTTCTTCTTTCCAAGCACTGGCTGTGTCTTTATCGGGGCGAGTTGGTGTAGGTAACATCGCCGGTGTTGCTGCAGCTATAGGCTTTGGTGGTCCGGGGGCAATTTTTTGGATGTGGGTTGTTGCATTTTTAGGTGCTAGTACGGCCTATGCCGAGTCAACGCTGGGTCAAATTTATAAAGAAGAAGAGAACGGCCAGTACCGTGGTGGACCTGCGTTTTACTTTGACCGTTGTTTAAAGCAAAAGTGGCTAGCCATCCTATTTGCTATTTCTGCCGTTGTTGCGTGTGGTGTGTTCCTTCCTGGTGTACAAGCAAATGCAGTAGGTAATGCGTTTACTCAAGTATTTGGCGACGGGACTATGGTATCGACCAGCTTTGGTGATGTAGGCAGCTTTAAGTTAGTTGCGCTGGCTATTATTCTTATCGTTTTAGCTTTTATTATTTTCGGTGGCATAAAACGTATTGCTAACTTTACCCAAATTGTAGTGCCGTTTATGGCACTAGGTTACATTGTACTTGCCTTAATTGTTGTATTTTTACACATCGATAGAGTACCAGATATTTTCGCCATGATTATAAGCGACGCCTTTACAGCTCAAGCAGGATTTGGTGCTGCAATTGGTTGGGGTGTAAAACGTGGAATATACTCAAACGAAGCAGGCCAAGGTACTGGGCCGCATGCAGCCTCTGCTGCAGAGGTAGACCACCCAGCACAGCAAGGTTTAGTTCAGGCTTTTTCAGTTTACGTAGATACCATCTTTGTATGTACCGCAACTGCACTTATGATTTTATTAACACAACAATACAACATTGTTGGCGAGCTACCTGCAGGCCAATTTATTGTACAAAATGTTGATGCAGCAACAGAAGTCGGTTCTGCAGCATTTACACAAATGGCATTATTCAGCGTATTTGGCGGGTTTGGCGAAGCATTTGTAGGCATTGCACTGTTCTTCTTTGCGTTCACTACAATTTTAGCTTACTACTTCATTGCCGAAACTAACATTGCATACTTAAATCGTTATTTTAAAGGCAGTATTCCACTCGTTATTGTGAAGTTTGTGATAATGTTTATGGTTGCGTACGGTATGGTCAATAGCTCGGGTTATATTTGGACTATTGGCGACATAGGCGTAGGTTTAATGGCATGGATCAATATATTAGGCATTTTAGCTATATTTTTTGTCGCAAAACCAGCACTACTATGTTTAAGCGATTACGAAGATCAAAAGAAAAAAGGCGGCAAAATAACTTTCGACCCAGTTAAGTTAGGCATAAAAAATGCTACTTTTTGGGAAAAGCGCCTTGAAAAGCAATCTAAAGATCCTGAGTGATTCAATATACAACGTACTTGCTAGTTTGTGGGGAAGTGGATTTAAGCCAATAACAGAAAGTCATATTATCTATTGTTGGTTTAAATTGAAAAAAGACAACGACAAATAAAACAAGTACAATAAAGGCGCCGCAAGGCGCTTTTTTTATGCGTAGTATGGAGAGATGTATGGCGATAATTCGTTGCCCAAAATGTGCAAAATCAATTTCAGATAAATACAAGCAATGCCCGCATTGCGAAAGTAACATTTCAGAGCTAAATGACGAGCAGGTTCAACAACTTCAGCGCGAACAGCAAATTAAAAAAAAGCAGATGTTTATAAATCACTCCTTCTTAGCACTTATCATATTTTTGGGTGGTTTTTTCTGTTTGTATTTTTTACAACCGCAAAAAGAAACCCTTGAGTGGTATGCTTACACCATCGCCATTGGCGTAGGGTGTATTTGGTATCTTATTAACCGTATTGTTTTAGTGACTCTTAAAAAGAAAAGATGACATGAATATCGATAAACTTGTAGAAAATATAACTCCAGAATTATTTGAACGCTTGCAATATGGTGCATCAACAGGCAAATGGCCAGATGGCACTGTATTATCAGATGAGCAAAAGCAACAAACAGTGCAGTTGGTTATGTTGTATCAAGCAAAGGTGGCTCAATCGAACGAGCAATTTACGATTGGTGCTAATGGTGAAATGATCCAAAAGACAAAAGCGCAACTACAAAAAGAATTCAAATCAGACAACGAAATAGCTAGGTTTAGTGAACATGATCTTTAAGCACCTTTTTACGCCAAAATGGAAACACCCCAAGCAACAGGTTCGTCTTGATGCAATTGAAAAGCTAGACACGCAGCGCGATGCAAGTATTTTAAATACACTTGCATTAGAAGATAGCTCTGCAGAAATACGCCGTAAGGCGCTTCAAAAGGTAAATGATTTACCACTGTGGTGGAAAGCCTACAAACAAGATCAAGCGCTAAAAGATATTGCCGAGCAGCAAATATCAAATGCCGTTTTAAATAGCGAAAGCACACTGACACCGCAAATTAAAAGTGAATATATAGAGCGCTTTGCTCCTGTAAAAACATTAGAAAAACTGGCGTTTGCAGAGAAAGAACTAAATGTTCGCGTTAAATTACTTAAGCGTTTAGCAAATCCAAAATTAGTTGAAAAAGCTTTCAAAGAGGGCAGCGAAGAGTTACAAGCGCAGTTAATTGAGTTAGTTATTAACCATCGGCTTACCAAACCACTTGCTAAACACGCTAAAGGGGAAGCAAAAGCCACCCTTGATACGCATATTGAAAATGAACGTTTTGCTAAGGAAATGCCACAAGAAGTTGAAAATTCAACGCGTGTTATTTTAGCCAAACTTAATGCATTACGTGAAAAAACAGACTTTGCGATTGTAAACCCTGGGGCTACTGAATTAATGGCTCAATGGCAAGCATTAGAGCTTAAATGGCTAACAACGGAACGGATAAAAGCGCTAGATGAAAAGTACATCGCTATTACCAGCAAGCTTGACACACATATCGCTCAACTAAAAACCGAGCACGATAAAGAGCAGCAACTTTTAGCATTAAAACAGCGACAATTACTTGCATTAGCAACGCTTGAAGCATTAAGCGATGAAATTGAAAATGCACTTCAGGTTGGTTTAGAAACCCCTGAGCAAATTCAACAAGATTGGCTCGACGCTAAAGTAGCGCAAGCAAAACAAGCGATCACAGAGACTGAGCTTGAAAACAACGCACAGTCTAAAGCGGTAATCGTAAAGCTTGAGAGTTTATTTTCTCAAGTGGCCAAATTACCTGAACTAACAACTGCTATTGCGCAATACAAAGAGGCACTAACCGCTTTAAAACTAATTGAACCAGCACAAACCCTTGAGCAATATGACGAAACTCTTTCAGCTTTTAATCAAGCGTTTAAAGAGACTCGTGGGCATTTATCTATTTTAGATAGTACATTACAAGGTAAGTTTAAAGCGGAGTTAAATGCACATAAAAAGCAATTTTTAGCATTAATGAATGACTTAATTAAACCGCTTGGAAAAAATCAGAGTCAGGCAAAGCGTAAAGCTCGTGATGTTAAGCGCTTAATTGAAGAAGGCCGGTTTAATGTGGCATTTGGTGTATTTAAAGGTTTTGAAGAGCTATTTAATACATTAACAGCACGCTACCAGCAACCGCTTGAAAATATTAAAGCAGAGCTAGAGCAACAACTTGCCGATGCAAAAGATTGGCAAAAATACGCTGCTGCACCGAAGCGTGTTGCGTTACTAGAAGAAGTAACTCAGCTAACTGAGCAAGAATGCACCGACCCACAACAGCGTGCCGAACAAGTAAAAATGTTACGCACACGTTGGAATGAACTTGGGCGTTTAGATACAGACGAAGAAAAACAACAAGGTGTTCAGTTCGATGAACATATAGAAACATTGTTTGCACCTTGTCGTAGTTACTTTGCCGAGCAAGAAGAGAAACGCGATGCAGCGAAGTTGCAACGTGAAAGCATAATTACAGATATGCACACGCTTGGTTTAGAGCCAACCAGTGAAGATGGCTTTGATTGGAAACAGTTTGAAAGCCAATACAATAAGCTAAATAAAGCATGGCGCAGTGTAGTAAAAGTTGACCCTAAAACATATCGAGTATTAAACGATCGCTATAAAAGCGAGCAACAACAGGTGCTTGGTTTATTAAATGCGTTTCATAAAGGTAATGCTGCACTTAAAAATGATTTAGTTGAACAAGCCCAGAAACTATCGCAAAGTGACGATTTAGCAAGTGCTTGCCAAGCCTTAAAGCAAATGCAGCAGCAATGGCAAACTATTGGTTTTGCAGGTTTAAAAGCCGAAAATGCGCTGTGGCAAAAATTTCGTCAGTATAACGATGAAGCATTTATTAAGCGCAGTACCGAATTTGAGCAACAAAAGCTTGAGCAAAATGAGTCTGATAAACAAGCCGCTGCAGAACTAGCTGAATTAGAAGCGGCATTAGAGGCGGTGGAGCAGCGTGCGCAACTTCATGATCTAGAAACTAAGGTTAAGGGCTATGCACAGTTTAGAACGCTTGCACCAAAGGTGGCTGCATTGCTAAAGGCTATTGATGAAAAAGTGTCAGTGCTTATGACTAAATCAGAGCAAGCTAATTTAGAAGCATTACTTAGTGCACTTCAAAATAATGAAGAAATACCGGCTCAGTATCAAGCAACTTTAAAAACATCACTAAATGAAGAGCAGCTCATAACGCGTATGGAAATTTTAGTGAATGTGAGTTCGCCAAATGCATCTCTTAGAATGGCAGAGCAAGTTGCTATGCTTGATGATAAACATCGTGGTGATCATGCTGATTTAAATTATTATTTAAAACAGTTACTCGCGCTCAGTAACGGTTCAGTTGAACCTGAGACACTAGCACGACTAAAATCGACACTTGCAGCTTAATCATCAACGTTACTCCAACTGTTGATAAAAACGTTAAAAGGCCGCTCAAATAGCGGCCTTTTATATACAATAAAATAAAGGGCTCACTATGAGAATTTTACTACTTATTACCACACTTTTTTTAACCGCCTGTAATAGCACACAAGGTGTATCTGTATATTCATTTACAAATGCTGAAGTAGAAAGCGCACTGGCTCAACAGCTCCCTAAACTTAGCGAGAAAGTAAAACTGATGGGGCTACCTGTTCAGCTCAACGTTAATGATTTAAGTGTTGATATTGGGCCTAATAATAGCGATGTTGTTGTACTCGGTGCCGACTCTAGCGCAGAAATTAACGCTTTTGCACTTAAATACCCAATTCGTTTAAAGCTTCAAATAGAAGGGAGCCCATACTACGACAGCGAGAAAAAAGCGGTGTTTTTACGTAATGTAAAATTATTGGGGTCAAGCGTTGATGCGGGTGGTTTTAGAGGCAACATTGGCGCGCTTGACGATCAAGCAATGGATGTAATTAATACATTTTTAGCAAATAACCCTGTATACACACTAAATATGAATGACCCTAAAATGATGCTATTGAGCAAATTACCACTCGATATGAAAGTAGCACAAGGCGCAATTAAACTGGTTCCTCGATTATAAATAACCAGACTAAGTAGATCGACCAGCCTCAATTAATCGTACTAATTAGCCTATTTACAGGCTAATCAGGTTATAAAAATTATGGCTGCACCGCGTAATGTGCCCACGTCTCGTCTTTCTCGATTTGCAAAATTAGGTTCGTTGGCAACAGGGGTTGCTAGCAATATGCTGGTTGATGGCGCAAAAAGTGCGTTAACAGGCAAAGGCTGGGATAACAAACGTTTACTTTTGCAGCCCAAAAACATTGAAAAACTTGCCGTCCAGTTATCACACCTTCGTGGTGCAGCAATGAAATTAGGTCAGCTGTTATCTATGGATGCCGGTGACTTGCTAAGCCCTGAGCTTGCCCAGTTGCTTGCGCTGCTGCGCTCAGATGCAAATCCAATGCCTCATAAACAGCTGGTTGAAGTACTTAAAATACAATGGGGGGATGACTGGCTTTCTCGTTTTTCTCACATTGAGCTCAGACCTTTTGCAGCCGCTTCTATAGGGCAAGTGCATTTAGCGTATCAAGAAAATGGCGATAAGCTCGCAGTTAAGGTTCAATATCCGGGTATAGCAAAAAGTGTTGTAAGCGACGTAGATAACGTTATTACGTTGTTAACGTTATCGCGCTTACTACCTAAAGAGCTCGACATAAAACCCCTAGTTAACGAGGCTAAAGCCCAGTTGCTTGCTGAGGCCGATTACCTGCGAGAAGCTGATTACTTAATACGTTATAAAACCGCGCTTAAAGGCACCACTAATTTTAAGGTGCCCAATGTTTACACTGCCCATAGTACGAAGCAAGTACTGACTATGGAATATGTAAACGCTGAACCAATAGAGCGCATCACAGCACTTCCACAAAGCCAGCAGAGTTTTGTTGCTGAGCAGCTAATTGATTTGTTTTTTAAAGAGATGTTTGAGTTTAAACTTATTCAAACCGATCCCAACTTTGCTAATTTTCATTATCAATCAGATACACAAAAAATCGTTTTATTTGATTTTGGTGCAACACGAGAAATATCAAATGAGTTGAGTTCTGCTTATTTGGCACTATTTAAGGCAGGAAGCGAAAATAACCGAGAGGGCGTATTAAACGCAGCATCGAAAATTGGTTATTTTAAAGATGACATATTGGATGACTATAAAAACAATGTCATAGATTTGTTTTTAATGGCATGCGAACCTCTTCGTTATAATGGTAATTTTGATTTTAAAAACAGCGAGCTGGCACTTAAAATTAAAAACGCAGGGCTTGAACTCAGCGCCCAATCACAGCAGTGGCACACTCCACCTGTCGATGCACTGTTTATACACCGAAAACTTGCAGGCTTGTATTTAATTGCGGCGCGTTTGGGCGCAAAAATAGATGTACGAGGACTTTTTAGCCACTACTCATAAAAATGGGTAAATAACTTTGGAAAGTTACAGGTGCAGTCATTTGTTAAAGTTGTCATAATACTCGTGATATTTCGCGAGGTGTGGTTATGATAAAGCAATTTTTAAACGATCCAGAGTTACTACTTAATGCTGTTGGCGAGGGAATATACGGATTTGATTTATCTGGAAACGCTGTATTTGTAAATCCAGCAGCAGAGCGTATGACTGGCTGGAAATCCGATGAGTTATTAGGAAAAAAAATACACCAATATCATCATCATACTCGCGTAGATGGCACACCTTACCCTGCCGATGAGTGCCAAATTTACTGCACTATGTTTGATGGTAAGCGCCGAGAAGTAAACAACGAAATATTTTGGCGCAAAGACGGTAGCTCATTTGCCGTTGAATATACATCCACCCCAGTGCATCGAAATAACCAACTTATTGGTGCTGTTGCAGTATTTCGTGACATATCGCAGCAGCAACAAACACAAAGTGACTTACAAAATGCACTTATAAAAATAAAGCAGTTAAGCGAGCAATTAAAAGACGAAAACAATTATTTGATTGCAGAGCTAAATCAAGACTGGCAAGACTCTGGACTTGTAGGGCAAAGTCACGTGTTTCAAAATATGCTGCAGCAAATAAAACTAGTCAGTGAAACCGACACTACGGTACTTATTTTGGGTGAGAATGGCACCGGTAAAGAGCTAGTAGCCCGTAACTTATACAGACTAAGCACCCGTAGCAAACACCCTTTTATTAAAGTAAATTGCGCTGCTTTTACACCAAGTTTATTGGAATCTGAGTTATTCGGGCACGAAAAAGGCGCATTCACAGGAGCAAACGAGCGCCGTAAAGGTCGATTTGAACTAGCCGATAAAGGCACGCTTTTTTTAGATGAAATTGCCGAGTTACCCCTTGAGGCACAAAGTAAACTACTCAGAGTACTGCAAGAGCAAGAGTTTGAACGAGTAGGCGGTAGTCAAACCTTAAACGTTAACATTCGGGTTATTGCGGCAACAAACCGCGATTTATGGCAGATGGTACAAAAGGGCAGTTTTAGAATAGATTTATATTATCGGCTTAATGTATTTCCTATTAAAGTCCCCGCTCTTAGAGAGCGAAAAGAAGATATCCCTTTTCTATGCAGCAACTTAATACAGCAATTAAATAAACGTTTAGGTAAGCAGCTAAAAGGCTTGACTCAAAAAGCTATTACTAAACTTCAAGCCTATGATTGGCCAGGTAATATTAGAGAGCTGCAAAATGTGTTAGAACGCGAAGCAATCTTATCTAAACAACCTGTACTACAGCTTAATCAACCACTTAGTGGTGAAAATACGCCTAGTATGGATTCATCTCTCACTCTCGATGAGGCGCAAAAACAGCACATAACACGTGTTTTAATACTGTGTAACTGGCAAATTTCAGGTAATAAAGGCGCTGCAATTAAGTTAGGTTTACCTGAAAGTACACTTCGCTCGAAAATGCGAAAGCTAGGTATTAGAAAATAATCGCGATATATAGCGATTTTCGCTTTATATCGCGAATATAAAATAAGGCTAAATTAATAAATAATTTAATATCAATAACATAAGTGAACTTTCAGCTTGGTCTGAAAGTTGCAAATACTTAATTAACATCCGTCATAATTAAGTAAGCAAAATGAAGTTTGATATTAAAGAAGAAGATATGATCATTAAGCCCTATAACTCAGGGCCTATTTATATTCGCGAGCAAAAAGGCTTTTTCCAACGAATACGCCGCAATTTAGGCTGGTTACTAATGCTAACGTTTATTGCCATTCCATGGATTCAATATAACGGGCAGCAGGCTGTACTGTTAGATGTAGCCACACAAACCTTTACTATATTCGGCTTAACACTTCTTCCTCAAGACTTTATGATTTTAGCGATGCTTTTTATGGTGGGAGCATTTGCATTATTCTTTGTCACTAACTGGCTAGGTCGAGTTTGGTGTGGTTATACTTGTCCGCAAACAATATGGATGTTGATGTTTACCTGGGTTGAGCAACGTATAGAAGGGACACGCAATCAACGTATAAAACTTGATAAGACACAATGGACATTAAGCACATGGCGTAAAAAAATAACTAAACACATCGCGTGGGTAGTTATTTCTGTTTTAACGGCGACCTCTTTTATGGCTTATTTCATTCCGGCTAAAAGTTTATATTTAGAGATGCTTACATTTGATTGGTCTGGCATTACCACCTTTTGGGTGCTTTTTTTCGCAGGGTGTACGTACGGCAATGCTGGGTTTTTAAGAGAAAAAATGTGCACAATAGCATGCCCGTATTCACGTTTTCAGTCAGTGATGTTTGATAAAGATACCCTAGTGGTTACATACGATGCAGAGCGAGGAGAAAGCCGCGGGCCACGTAAGCGTAAAGCCGATCCAAAGTCACTAAATTTAGGTGATTGTGTAGATTGTAATTTATGTGTTGAAGTGTGCCCAGCGGGTATTGATATTAGAAATGGTTTGCAATATGAATGTATAAATTGTGGTTTATGCATTGATGCTTGTGACGACACAATGACCAAGTTTGGATACGACAAAGGGTTAATTAAATACGCTAGCGAAAAACAAATGGAGGGTAAAAAAACCAACCCATTTAGGCTAAAACTGGTAGGTTATGGTGCTTTGACTACATTGCTTATTATATCTATGTTTGCATGGATGGTGCAGCGCACACCCATAGAGGCCTCTGTACTTCGTGATAGAAATGCACTTTACAGAGTAAACTATGAGGGCTTAGTCGAAAACCCATACACACTGACCATTATAAATAAAACACAGCAATCTATGCATTACACTATTGCTATTGAAGGATTACCAGGCGCAATGCTGCAAAGTCCTGAGCTTACGCTTGTTCAGCCAGGTTTAATGAAAAGCATACCGGTAACAGTGACTGCAGATGGATACGATATTAAACAAAAAGTGAGTAAATTACGATTTGTAGTTACTGCGCAGGAGGATGCGAATATTACCATTACCAAAGAGAGTCAGTTTTATAAAAACTAAGTAATTAATCGCCAAGTTGATTAAGTGATTAATCCGCTTGGCTGTTTCTAAGGTGTTCACTAACATATTGCTTTGCACTTGTAATATCACTAAAAATACATTTAGAGCTATCTCTGCCAACACTTTGCAGAACTCGTGACATTTGGCTTATAGCAATAGCAGATGTCATTACAAAAGCGCTAATAATGCAATTTGCAGATTGCATTTTTTGGCCAATTTTAGTGAGTAATAGCTCAGCTTCAGGCGTCGCTGCTAATACGTTCCTTGAATCACTAATGTAGCCCCAAGGCTTGCTATTAAACTGAGTTGTAGTGCTAATGAGTCTTTCACCAAAAGTGCTCAATAAATCTGTATCGATGCTTCCTGAAAACTCTGCAACAATGATGTTGTTATCAACAGAAAAATTAACGTTGCCATAGTCATTATTTAATGAAAAATCATGGTGTTTATTTTTATCCAATTTCAATGTGTGCTCTCTATTATTTTTTATTAAATTTTTGCTACGCTCAATAAATCACACATTTAATTAACGTAGCAACAAAAAACTAGCTCTACTTATTTAAATAGTTTAGCGCGCTGTTTATAACAGCCACTTGCGCTAAAATACATTGCTCACTGTTTGCGCTAGGGCTATCTGGGTATACTTCTGTTGTTGTTACAAAAGGTGCATCGGTAAAGCCCATACATAAACCTAATTCGCGCGCAGCATAGTTGATAACACCAAATTGTTCCTGCGGTACGCCAATTAATGCATTGTTTTCATCGCTTGGTGCAATATGCGTAACCTTTGCAACGCCCTCAATAATCACTTTTTGAAATTCTGGCTCTGGTTTTTTACTGTCGGCAACTAAATAAAACCCATCAGGAATATTCCAATTTGTATTAGTTGTGCCTTCACGTGCTGCAAGCGCTGGCCTAAATTCACTGTTGTCAGTATTGGTTGTCTCGTGTAAATCAATGTGTGCCAGTAAATCAAGATTTAATGATTTTACATAGGCCATTACCGCAGCCGACTCGTGTGCTGGGCTATTGTCATAAAACGAGCGGTTAGGATCTATTGCGTTTGGGTTCCAGCGGTTAATTGTTTCATACCCCCAAGGGCTAATACAGGGAGCAATAACTATATTAAAATGATGTGAGTGATTTAAAGCAGAGGTTTTTGCAAATCTAAGCGCGCCATGCACGCCACTAGTTTCGTAGCCATGCACGCCACCGGTAATTAAAACCGTTGGTTTGGCATCATCAAAATTAGGTGTTTGTAGTGCGTACAATGGATAACAGCCATCGTTGTAATTAAGCTCACCGTATTGCTCAACAGTTAATGTGCCTTTAAGCTCATTTATTAGCGTTAGCACTTCATCTTGATAGCTACGCTTTATAACTTGCCCTGCTAGCCATTGTGCTTTGTCGCTGTCGTTCCATTTAGTACCGGGTGTGCCAATTGGGTATGTGCTGTCAGTCATTATAAAGCCTTGGAATATCAATATTTAATTAAATAAAGCGCTAGCTTAACGCTGACTAAAATAGCCTGCAAGTTAATGCGATATATCGACATAATTGAGTTACGTCCTAAAAAAACTTACCCAAAGCTGTAATAGAGAAAAGTGAATTAAATACACGATTAGTTATATTAACGAGGTATTTAGCCTAAGCCACTAAACTGATAAGCTTGCAGCGCTTTTTTGCCACTTTTAAGGTTATTACTATGAGCAACCAAATTTTATTGAATAAACACATGCTATTAACATCGCTTATTACACTAATAAGCGCTGTATTTTCGCTTAATTTAGCCGCTCAACAACAAAGTCAAACTCTAATATTATTGGGTTCAGAACCAAAAATGTGCGCAGGTGGTTCGTCTAATAGTTGTGAGCAGGTTAAAAATACAATTCGCAATATATACTCGCTCACGGTTAATAAAATAGAGCAGGTAGCACAACATTGGCCAACAAGTAATCTTAATAATAAAAAAGCAACACTGGAAGTGCTGAGCCAATTATACAAAAATGGAACCGAACATGTTTCAAAGCAAAACTTACTGTGGCAGTGGCGTGACGTAAATAACGAGCAATTACAACGATTGTCAGTGCATGAATACAATTATGTGTTCGATATGCTCGAAGTGTCAGAAGGTAAAAATGATAACAAAATAAATAGTAAAGCAATTAAGACTCCACGATATAAAAATAATGATATTTTACAATTTATTACGGGTAGCCTAAAAGTAAATAGCGCTAAACCGACCATGCTTGTCATTACTGCGGCGCGTCGTGATCCCTACGCGTATGCTGAACTGGCAACATCTTTTTTGGCAGAGTCAGAAATAAGTGCCAAGTGGCTTGCATTAACGCCTGCACTAGCAAAGGCAATAACCACAGGTCGGTGCGCTCAACTGCCTTTACTAAGAAACAGCACTATGCAAGTGTATAACCGAGAGTCAATGTATCCTTCGCAAACTCAAACCGAATACAGCTTGTGTAAAAGTGGAGTAGTTGCATTAACCACATTAATAAAAAACAGTACGGGGGTTATGTACCATAGCGGCGATGCTGCGTTATTGCATAGCGTTTTATTTAATGATGAAAACGATCCTTACCCATGGACAAATTCACTTATAACAAGCCCGGTTATTGTGGGAATAGGAGAGGGGAGCGCCATACAAGGTAATAGCTTAATTACAAATGAAAACGCAACGATTACAAACGTACTAAAAGGGGAAACCCTGACCACTAAAAAGGGCTTAGCAACGTTTAATTATGGTGTGTTAAGTACGCACTTTAGTGAGCAAAACAACACTTTTAAATTGGCCATGATGATTGACACTTTAAGCAACAGTAAAGCTACATCACAGTATGGTTTTGGTGTAGACGAGAATACCGCTTTGGTCGCCATAAAATCGCCTGAAGGTAATCTAATGACGGTCGTAGGTGAAAATGGTGTGGTCTATTTAACTCCCGAGACAACAAAGATTGCCGTGCATATCCCTGAGCAAAATACAAATTCAAAACTTCAGGAATACCGTTATTCATACTGGCCTGCTGGCAGTGTGATTGATGTTAGCAATAACTCATTTACTTTGAGCGAGCGCACATTGGGGAAAACATTGCCCTCAATAAAAATACCGCCTTTACCAGTTCAGCGTTTTGGAAGCATATTAACGGATGCAAAATTACGGTCTCTTACCCAAGCCATGTGCCTTGCCCAAGAGCAAAGCGCAGTTGCTCAGCAAGATGAGTTCTTAATTAGCTTGAATGCAAATGCTGATACACGCTACGACCGAATAAGCACCAAACAGTTCGGCTGCGCTGTGAGTAATTTATCGCTGGTGGTCGAATCGTTTTAAGTCTGAGTCTTAAATATTTGGATTTTAAGTACCAGCTCTATAAAATAACCGATATAACGTATAACCACTTTGCTCAAAGCAAAGAGAGATAGAAAGAGTTTTAACATGAATAACGAAAGTGATGTAATCGACAATTTAGCAGACTTAGAAGCTTTTTTACTCGAAATAGAAAGCGGTGGCTATGGATTAAAAGGGGTATCGGGTGTAGGTATGGCGACTAAAAACTCAGACGGTACCCGTTTTATTGCCGTATTTGATGATAAACAGCAACTACTATTGGCCCGCGGTATCACCGAAGATGTATTTACTAATGGGCAAGATATGGTTCGTAACGGTGTAAAGCCCAAACACTAATTACATATAAATCAATAAGCGCTGTATAGCGCTTTTTTTTTTGCAAAATTTAAAATGAGTTGAAACATCAAGCAAGGCTAAAAAATATAAAAATTAAGAAACCGACTTAGACGAAATAAATATAGACATTTACTGCATAACTTACATATCAACGTATTTCGTTAACTAATTTACCATTTTCATAAAGTGCCGAGTATTGGCGTTTATGCTCTTCAAATAGATAGGTCCTTAACTGCTCTTTTCCGCTATTAATACGCGTAATTTTTGCAGCCATTCCTGACTTATTTTGCCTAATGGGCTCTATATCAATTGAAATATACTCTTCGTTTGGCAGTGTAAACTGCACATTTTTCATACTGCCTAAGCGACTGTTATCTTTCAGAGGTTTTAAAAATATGCCTGTGCTAGATATAGACTCAATGTAAAAACCCTCGCTCTTTATATTAAGTTGGCTCCAACGCCAACTTCGCTGTGTGCCTTTAGTATCAATGACTTCAGGCGCACTTAATACAGGGTTAATAACCCCAGAGGGATCTATTTTTAAATCAAGCGGAAACCATAATTGATAATGCGCAACTTTTGCTAATAGCGTTAAGCTTGCGTTGCTTAATAGGTGCGCAATGCCTGCGGGTACACTACTTTGTAAAGTAAGCTTGTGATTTGGTTTTACTTCCTGATCTTCTGGCTTAAATAAGTCAGAGATAAAGTTTAATTCTTCAGCTGAAAAGTCCATGTTCAACACCGTAAAAATAAAGCCCCATAATACGTTAATCAAACAAAATGCTCAATAAGTGTGCAGTATTATTTGTTTTCTATACTATAGTTAATGGTTTTGTTTAGATTTTAGGTAAAGTAAATGTTTAGCATTAGCTGTGCTTGTTACATTTTTAAAATTGAGAGCGTTCATTGTCATTCAAATTAGTTAAAAGCGAATAGCAACTTATTTAAAGTAAGATTTAGTGCCTTCAATGCGCTTTTTAAATCAAGAAATGGTTTATTATTTTGCAGGTTTATTAAGTTGGCAATTTGCGTCTAGCAAAATATCGATTTTTAAGGTGGCTTTTAAAATACTTTGACCTATCAAGCAGGCGAGGAAAGCATAAAGTCTGGGTTTTAGGCGTAATAGGCCGTTATTAAACTGTTGTTTAGAATGCCTTTTAACTAAATATATTTTTTAAAAAGTAGAGTTTGTGTTTAATCTTCAGGTGAATACCTGTTGGTGACTATTTTATAAACTAAAAGAGGGAGTTATGAATTGGTCGGTATGGAGAGATTCGAACTCTCGACCCCTGCCACCCCATGACAGTGCGCTACCAGGCTGCGCTACATACCGACGTTGAGTGCAATAGTACGTGTATTTTTTTTAAAATCAATAAGCGATTGTTTGTTTGAGTGTTTATTAGGCAAGTGAGCTAAAAAGCTCACTTAAGTTTGGTTATTTAAGCTAGTCTTTATTTAACCAAGTTTTGATCGAGTCGTACATCTCATCTCGTATCAACGGCTGAGCTTTTTTGTTAGGGTGTAGCCCATCGTTTTGCATTAGCTCTGGTTTATCGGCGATATTGAGCATAAAAAAGTTTAGTAAGTGCGTATTAGTTTCTTCGCTGATTTGGCTAAAACTATCTGTAAACATTTTACTGTAGCGGGGACCATAATTAGGTGGAATGTAAATTTCCATCAATGCGGTCATTGCGTTAGCTGCTTGGCTTTTTTGTATAAGTGCAGTTAAATTAGCCTGCATTTTGTTTACCGGAAAGCCGCGAAGACCGTCGTTTGCACCAAGCTCTATAAGCACATGAGTTGGTTGGTATTGAGTAAGTAATGCATCTAAACGGCGCAATGCACCACCAGAGGTTTCGCCACTAATGCTGGCGTTTACAAGTGCAATGTCGGCTTGCTCGTCATTGTACTTATCTTGTAACAATTTTACCCAGCCTTGTTCTTGTTGAAGGCCATAGGCTGCGCTTAAACTGTCACCGAGTATTAAAATCGTGTTGTCGGCTGCCGCACTTAGCGGTTTGATAACTAAAAATAAAATGAATACTAAACGTAGGATTGAATGAGTCATATGTCAGCGCTTTCTCAATTAAATATAATTCAAGTTAATGGTTTGTCTAAAATAGTAACTACCTTTGAAGGTGAGTTGCCCATCCTCAGCGACATCAGCTTTAATGTCAAGCATGGTGAGTCTGTTGCTATTGTTGGTACGTCCGGGTCAGGTAAATCTACCTTATTAAGTTTACTGGCAGGCTTAGACACTGCGAGTAATGGCGAAATATTTTTAGACGGTGAGCCGCTACATAATTTAGATGAGGAAGCACGTGCAGCACTTCGTGCCGCTAAAATTGGTTTTGTATTTCAGTCTTTTATGTTGGTGCAAAGCTTAACCGCTCTCGAAAACGTAATGTTACCTGCTGAATTAGCGGGAAAAAGTGATGCTAAGGAGCAGGCACTTGCTTTGCTTGAAAAAGTAGGCCTAAGCCATCGAACAGATCATTACCCTTCTCAGCTTTCGGGTGGTGAGCAACAGCGTGTTGCTATTGCACGTGCTTTTATTGGGACACCCAAAATTTTATTTGCTGATGAGCCTTCAGCGAACCTAGACAGTAAAAACGGAAAAATGATTGAGTCGCTGTTGTTCGACTTAAATTCTCAACACGGTACAACGCTCATTTTAGTGACGCACGATGAAGGACTCGCTCAAAAATGTGAGCATATTATCCAGATAGAAGCAGGGTTGCTTGTTAAAAGCGAAGTAGAGGACGTTGCAGATGTGGGCTAAATTAGCGCTTAAATTATTTGCGCGAGAATTTCGCAGAGGTGAGCTAACAGTAATTAGTGCAGCGATTGCTTTGGCGGTATTAACAGTACTCACGTTGTCTATGGTTACAGAGCGAATAGCACAAAGCATCGCCCAAAAAAGCAGTGCATTTATTGCCGCCGACCGAGTTCTTGCAAGTAGCCATGCTATTGATACCGCTTTTATTGAGCAAGCCAAAAGTCAAAATTTACAAACCGCGCAAATGGTGTACTTCGACACCATGTTATTTGCTAACGACGAGATGCAATTTAGTTCAGTAAAAGCTGCGTCAAATGCATACCCGTTGAAAGGGCAGCTTAAGGTAAAAAATACATTAACGGGTGAAACGATTATTGCAAATGCTGGCCCAAGGCCAGGTAACGTATGGCTTAGTGAGTCTGTTTTTTACTCGCTCAATATTGATGTTGGTTCGCAAGTTGAGCTAGGTGCGGCGTTATTTGATGTTGAAAAAGTTATAGTAGAAGAGCCCGATGCGCCATTTAATGTGTTCTCAAGTAGCCGCCGTGTTTTAATAAATATTGCAGATGTGCCCAAAACTGAGGTCGTTCAACCTGGAAGTCGTGTTTTTTACCGCCAGCTTTATGCAGGTAGTGAAGACGACATAAACAGCTTTTATGACTGGTTAAAACCACAAATGAAAGAAAACCAACAATGGTATGGCGTAAAAGACCGCCAATCACCTATTTCTAATAGTTTAAATCGAGCAGAGAGCTTTTTATTGTTGGCGGGTTTACTCGGTATCATTTTAGCTGCAGTGGCTATTGCTGTATCAGCTAAACGTTATTGCGAGCGTCAATACGACCCTGTTGCAATGATGAAAACATTGGGCGGTAGCCGCTCAATGATCCGAAAAATTTATATGCTTCATTTATTGCTTGTCTGTGCAATGGCAGTAAGCATCGGTTTGCTAATTGGTTACGGCTTGCAAGAAATAGCGACGGGGTACTTATCAAAAAGTATGGGCACAGAATTACCCATGGGGGGGGTTAAACCTTGGCTTGTGGCAATTAGCACGGGTGTAATTTGCGCCGTTATGTTTTCTATTAAACCTTTGTTTGACTTGTTCGATATTCCACCGCTTAGGGTGTTGCGCCGTAACTTAGGCGACAAATTAGCGGTAAGCCGTGTGCATTTGGGTATGAGTGCATTGACCGTATTTTTGTTAATGTGGTTATTTAGTAACAATATAAAAATAACGCTTATCTTATTTATAACCACACTTACCTTAATTGGCGTGTTGTTTTTAATATCGAAGCTTATTTTTGGTGGTGGCCGAAAACTGGGTTTAAAACCAGGTAATAGTTGGTCGTTGGCCATTGCGTCTATTCAAAAACGCGCCAATGTAAATGCTGTTCAACTTATTAGCTTTTCGTTAGCCATTAAACTGCTTCTGTTTTTAGTTGTGCTTAAAAATGACATGATTGCCGATTGGCAGTCGCAATTACCCAGCGATGCGCCAAATGCATTTTTAGTTAATATTACACAAAACGATCTTGAGCCAATTAATAACTACCTCGCTGAAAAAGACATTTTAGTGTCTGACTTCTTCCCAACGATTCGAGGGCGGGTCAATGCGGTAAATGGCGAGTTGGTTGCTCGTGAGGTCTCTCTTCAAGACAATGAGAAAAAAGACGAGGAAGCGCGTTCAGGTATTGGCCGTGAGCTAAATTTAACATGGCTTAAAGATGTACCAGCTCAAAACGAAATAATACAAGGCGAGTGGTTTGGTGAAAACGCAGTGGCTGAAGCATCAATTGAAGAGTCAATGTTAGAGCGCCTTGATGTTGAAATAGGCGACACGCTTACCTTTTTAATTGGCGCGCAGTCGTTTGATGCTAAAATTACCAGCGTTCGTACTGTGAATTGGGCAACGCTTAAACCTAACTTCTTTATTATACTCAGCCCAGATGTACTTAAAGATTTTCCGGCAACGTATATTTCGTCGGTTAGGATAGAACCTGAGCAAAAGCGTGACTTTAGCCAACTATTACGTACCTACCCAACAATTACAGCAATCGATGTAGATAACTTTGTAAAGCAAATACAAACCACCATATCTCAAGTTTCACTCGCGATTGGTTTTGTACTTGCCATTGTTGTTTTATGTGGTGCGCTAGTACTTATTTCGCAAGTACAAGCGAGCTTGGGTGAACGGATGCAAGAAATTGTAATTCTGCGAACATTAGGCGCTAAAAGCCGTTTAATTAAAAATGCGACCTTGTACGAGTTTTTATTATTAGGCGGATTAGCTGGTTTAGTTGCTGCATTCTTTAGCGATTTAGCACTGTTAATTGTGCAGCAACAAATGTTTGAACTTTCGGGCAAGCTCCATCCACATATATGGATTATAGGCCCGCTTGCCGGTGGTTTATTTGTAGCAGGGTTAGGTTATTTAATGATTGCCCGTACCCTTAAACAAAATACCCAAGGGTTAGTGCGTGCTTTGGGGTAAAACTAGTTAATTTGGCTTTAAAAATGCTCGCTTTATATGCGAGCATTTTTGTTTTTGCTTGGTACTGGTATTTTATACAGTGCTCTGGCATTATTAGCCTAATTTAGAATAAAAATAACGAGAATGTTACTTGGCCATTATTTTAGGGATCGACCCAGGATCGCGTTTGACTGGTTACGGTGTAGTTGCCCACCAAGGCGCTAAATTTACTTATTTAGGCAGTGGGTGTATAAAATTAGCCGATCATCCTTTTCCGGTTCGCCTTAAAATGATTTATCAGGGCATAACTCAGCTTGTAGAGCAGTTTTCGCCTGAAACGTTTGCTATCGAAAAAGTGTTTATGGCTCATAACCCCGATTCAGCGTTAAAACTTGGCCAAGCACGTGGTGCGGCCATTGTAGGTGCTGCAATGGCAGACTTACCTGTGTTCGAATATTCAGCAAGGCAAATTAAACAAGCTGTAGTAGGTAACGGCGGTGCAGATAAAAGCCAAGTACAACATATGGTAAAAAATATCTTAAAATTACCGGGTACACCCCAAGCCGATGCTGCAGATGCATTAGCAATTGCTATTTGCCATGCACACTCAGAACAAAATTTAATCAAACTGGCGGGTAGCGCAAGCAAAACCGTTAGAGGACGCTTAAGGAAATAACAATGATCGGCCGCTTAAATGGTATTTTAGTTGAAAAACAACCTCCCGAAATCTTACTTGAAGTAAGCGGTGTGGGTTATGAAGTACAAATGCCAATGACCTGTTTTTACGACTTACCAAAAGTGGGTGAAAACGCGATTGTTTATACTCATTTTGTAGTTCGTGAAGATGCGCAGTTATTGTTTGGTTTTAACAATAAAACAGAACGCGCATTATTCAGAGAGCTTTTAAAAGCAAACGGGGTAGGGCCAAAACTCGGGCTCGCTATTTTATCGGGGATGTCGGCGCAGCAGTTCGTTAGCTGTGTAAATAATGAAGATGCTACATCGCTGGTGAAATTACCGGGCGTGGGTAAAAAAACCGCTGAGCGTTTAGTGCTTGAAATGAAAGACCGTTTAAAAGACTGGGGCAATGATTTATTTACACCGTTTAGCGACAGTGCAGTAATAGAACCCCATAGTGATACATTAGTCGCTAATAATGCAGCCGATGATGCGGTATCGGCACTTGTTGCGTTAGGTTATAAATTGCCTCAGGCGCAAAAGGCGGTAAAATCGGTGAGTAAACCAGATATGTCTACAGAGGTTCTTATAAAAGAATCTTTAAAATCGATGTTGTGAGTAACCCATGATTGAAGCGGATCGCTTAATTGATGCGACTGAAAAAACAAACGAAGACTCGATTGACCGAGCAATTAGGCCAAAACTGTTGGCTGATTACCGAGGTCAGCCGCATGTTAAGCAGCAAATGGAAATATTTATTGAAGCTGCACGCAGCCGCGACGAGGCGCTTGACCATTTATTAATATTTGGACCGCCGGGTTTAGGTAAAACCACCTTAGCTAATATTGTCGCAAACGAGTTAAACGTAAATATTAAAACCACCTCAGGGCCTGTACTTGAAAAAGCAGGTGATTTAGCGGCACTACTTACTAATCTTGAAGAAGGTGATGTGCTGTTTATCGATGAGATACATAGGCTAAGCCCGCAAGTTGAAGAAATACTTTACCCTGCAATGGAAGATTATCAACTTGATATAATGATAGGTGAAGGCCCTGCTGCGCGCTCTATAAAGTTAGATTTACCACCGTTTACGTTAATTG
The DNA here is from genome assembly GCF_019392235.1 of Pseudoalteromonas sp. CR1. Lineage (NCBI taxonomy): Bacteria > Pseudomonadati > Pseudomonadota > Gammaproteobacteria > Alteromonadales > Pseudoalteromonadaceae > Pseudoalteromonas > Pseudoalteromonas sp. CR1. The sequence goes on from NZ_JAHXRM010000027.1 coordinate 30,916, forward strand.
GGGCTACAACTCGTGCAGGGTCACTTACGTCGCCACTCCGTGACCGCTTTGGCATAGTGCAGCGCTTAGAATTTTATTCAGTCGAAGATTTATCCCACATTGTTGGCCGTTCAGCCCATTATCTTGATTTAGAAATGTGTGACGATGGCGCAAGTGAAATAGCGAAAAGATCGCGGGGCACCCCACGTATTGCTAACCGCTTATTACGCCGAGTGCGAGACTATACGCAAGTCAAATCCGACGGCACTGTAAACGCAGAGGTTGCGCAACAAGCGCTTGACATGATTGACGTAGATAAAAGCGGTTTTGATTACATGGACCGTAAATACCTACTTGCTATTATTGAAAAGTTTATGGGGGGTCCAGTAGGGCTCGATAATTTAGCTGCTGCAATTGGTGAGGAACGTGAAACCATTGAAGATGTTATTGAACCGTTTTTAATTCAGCAAGGGTTTATTCAGCGAACACCGCGCGGTCGAATTGTGTCTGACAATGCGTACCATCATTTTGGCTTGTTACCTAAAAAAGACTAATTTTAAAAACTTCTCCTAAACTCTTGCTAAAAATTACTTTTAGCAAGAGAACTTCCTTTTATAACGTATTTTTAACTACCAGAAGTGCATTGCTTTATCATTAACTAGCCTGAACTCTGGTTAAGATATTTGCTAACGCATTGAATCATCGTGATATTTAAATTTATTTTCTCTAGCCAGAGGTTTTTAGTAAAAAATGCGGATTTTCGCGTCAATAGCTAGGCTATTGCAAGTAACTTCAACGACGTTTGCGCAGAAAATAGCTGCTTGAGATAGATTTATTATCCAGAGTTCAGGTTAACCAACAATTCACAGGGCGTTAAGGCTTATGTGGCTATTGTGCATTTCATAAAATTCAATATTGTTAACGCCGACTAAAAGCGCCTAATTTTAATGTGAAATTGAGTGTTTAATAAACAACATTTCGCGAAGCAGTAAAATTTTTGTACTAAACCAAATTTCAGGTAAAAAAAAGCCCGCAAATAATGCGGGCTAACAACAAGTTAAAGGAAGTAATCTGGGGGAACCATGTTTTACACTGTTAGGTTTTATCCAAATAGAGTAAAACACTGTAATACGATTAAAAATCATATTACTTAGAACAGGACCTAATGAAACAATTTCATTTAGTGCGCTAGCTCGGTATGGGATAATAATACGGAATATCCAAAAATTGTTCAAACTAGAAAATTTATTTTTTCGGATTAAAAAAAGTAATGCTTTTAGTTTTATTGTAGTTTGTAATTTGTTTGTTAAATAATCATTTATTTTATAAGTTAATGAAATATCGTAATTAAGTATAATTTTGTATTATTGTTCGGTATTAGTTTTAGTATTCTGGCTGGTAATATGAATGTGGTTTTGCGTGTTTATGCATTGATTTTGAATAAATGCGGTGTTTTATGATGTTTATTTATATAATTACTCAGTTCAATGTAGGCATTGATATTATTTAAATAAGTTTTTACATAACTAGGCGTAAAAAATGAACTACATCGCCGATTTTTAACGTTTTTTGTTGGCTATTCATAGCAATATCGTTGTTAGTTTTAAATTGACTCGATACACTAGATGCAACTAAATGACCTGTGTTGCGGTCATAATTGCACAAATCATTACAATTGACGTATTTTGATACTATTTAGGAGTTTAATGTGGGATCAGGGCTTAATTTTTTGGATCTAATTTTAGAAGCCAGTTTGCTTGTACAATTAGTAATGTTAGGGCTAGTAGCTATGTCAGTTATGTCGTGGGCTATTATTTTTCAACGTAAAAAAGCGATTTCTGATGCGCTTTCAAATGCTAAAAAGTTTGAGCAAAAGTTTTGGTCAGGCATTGATTTAAGTAAACTATACAACGAAATTTCATCTCGTAGTGCTCAGTCTCATGGTATTGAGGCGTTATTTACAGCTGGTTTTAAAGAGTTTGCTCGCCATAAAAAAAATACATTTCAAAGCGCCAGTATTGTTATGGAAGGTACGCATCGCTCGATGCGTGTTGCCCTTTCACGTGAAATTGAAAAAATTGAAACAAGCTTGTCCTTTTTAGCAACAGTTGGCTCTATCAGTCCTTACATTGGTTTATTCGGCACTGTGTGGGGCATTATGAATGCTTTTATTGCCTTGGGCGAAGTTAAACAAGCTACATTGCAAATGGTTGCTCCAGGTATTGCAGAGGCTCTAATTGCTACGGCAATGGGTTTGTTTGCTGCAATTCCTGCTGTAATCGCCTATAACCGTTTTTCTAATAGTGTTGAAAAACTTGAGTCTCATTACATTAACTTTATGGAAGAGTTTGCTAATATTTTGCACCGTCAAGCAGCTACACAAATAGAGGCACAAGCGAATGTATCATCGTAAAAAGCGCCGCCCTGTTGCAGAAATCAATGTAGTACCATACATAGATGTAATGTTGGTGCTGTTGATTATTTTCATGGCGACTGCGCCACTTATCACTCATGGTGTTAAAGTAGATTTACCAAAAATGGAAGAATCTGATTTAGTTGATACTAAAGACACGCCGCCGATTATTGCGTCAATTGATGCTGAAGGTAAGTATTACGTTAGCGTAGGTACCGACCCAGAAGAGCCAATGGAAGCGCTTGATGTAGCGGCAGTGATTAAATTGCAATTAATGAAAAACCCAGATGTACCGGTAATGATCAAAGGCTCTGGCAAGGTTTCGTATCAAGAAGTGCTATTACTAATGGATTTTTTGAAAAACGCAGGTGTGCCGTCAGTAGGATTGATGACCGAGTCCTTTGAGGGGAATTAACTGAATGAGTAGTGCATTAGTAAAGTCGGTGGTATTGCATTTAGGTTTGGGCGGTTTGTTGTATGCGTCAGCTAACATTCATGCACCAACCCCTAAAGTAATGGAAGTGACGTTAAATACGGCCATACCAGACCCCGAAAAAGCGGTTTCGGCGGTAACGGTTGATCAAAAAATGGTTGAGCAAAAAATTGCTGAGCTACAAAAAAAAGAAAAAGACAAAAAGCGTGCTGAAGATAAGCGTATACGAGATTTAGAACGCCGAGCTGCAGAGGCCCGCAAGCAACGTGAATCTGAAGCTCGAAATATCAAAAAGCTTGAACGTGAACGCAAGGCCAAAGAGAAAGAAAAGGCACAAGCCGAAGCACAAGCCAAAAAAGCGCGTGAGATAGAGCAAAAAGAGCGTGCTAAAGCTAAGCAAGCAGAAAAGCAAAAGCAAGAGGCCGAAAAAGCAGCTAAAGCGGCGGCAGATAAGCGCAAGCTTGAAGAAGAAGCACTTAAAAATGCAGAAGCTGAACGAGTGAAGCGTGAGCAAGAGGCTAAAGAGCGCGCAGCCGAGGCTGAACGTAAGCGCCAGCAAGCATTACAAGAACAAATATTACAAGAACAACTTGCTAAAGAGCAGGCTGCCCGTAGTAAAATACGCCAGCAACAAGTGGCAAGTGAAGTTGACAAATACCGAGCTTTGATTATGGCGCGTATTCAACAAAACTTGTTAATTGATGAAAAAATGAAAAACCAACAATGTCGAGTTAATATCCGTCTTGGCTTTAATGGTTTAGTTACGCAAGTTAAGTCTTTAGGTGGTGATAAGCTAGTATGTGAAGCAGCGCTCAGAGCGGTACGAATGGCTGATACATTACCTGTCTCGAAAGATAGAGACGTGTTTGACCAACTAAAAAATATTAACTTAACAATCAAGCCAGAATTTTAAAGGAATGATATGTTCAATAAACTAAAAGTAGCCTGTGTAGTATTGCTACTAGGGTTTCAAGGCATCGCAAATGCTGCACTTGAAATAGTAATTACTGAAGGTGTAGACGGTGCAAGGCCTATTGCTATTGTGCCATTTAAATACACCGGAATAGGCCCAATACCGCAAAAGCTAAGTGATGTGATTGCAGCTGATTTAGTTCGAAGCGGTAAGTTTAAGCCGGTTGACGTTACGCAAATGCCACAACAACCAAGCGAAGACAAAGCAATTGATTACGCTGCATGGGTTAATAAAGGGGTTGAGGCCGTTCTAGTTGGGCAGGTTGAACAACAAACAGATGGTCGTTATTTGGTCCGTTATGAATTAGTGGATGTAATTCGTGGTCAAATAACGGGTGGCAATACGCAAATGATGTCCAATGGGCAATTAGTAAAAAGCCAAGACCACATTTTAGAGGCCAGAGAAAGCGTCATTTCAGAAAGTGGGTTTCGCCGCTACTCACACCGCATAAGTGATGTGATTTATGAAAAGCTGACAGGCGAAAAAGGGGCATTTTTAACTAAAATTGCCTATGTAATCGTACGTGATGAAGACGATAAGCCTTACCAACTCGTTGTTGCCGATTACGATGGATTTAACGAACAAGTGCTTTTGCGCTCTAAAGAGCCGTTAATGTCGCCTGCGTGGTCGCCAGATGGTACAAAGCTTGCATACGTAACGTTTGAAAATCGCCAAAGCCAAATATATATCCAAGATTTATATACAGGCAAGCGAGAAGTTATAGCTAGCTATCGTGGGATTAACGGTGCACCGCAATTTTCACCTGACGGTAAAGAGCTTTTACTGGTACTTTCAAAAGATAAAACAGGTGCAACAGAGATTTACTTGTTAAACCTAGCAACACGTAAAGAAACTCGCTTAACAAACCACCGTAGCATAGATACTGAACCATCTTGGTACCCAAATGGGCAAGATATAGTGTTTACCTCGGAAAGGGGTGGTAATGCTCAGATTTATAAGTTAAATTTAAAAACTGGCAGATCTAAACGCCTAACGTTTGATGGCGATATGAATCTTGCAGGGTCAGTTACGCCTGACAGTAAAGAATTAGTGATGGTTAATCGTACGAACGGTAGCTACCATCTTGCTAAAAAAGAGCTAGCTTCTGGCGCGTTTCAAGTTTTAACAAGAACTCGCCTAGATGAATCACCGAGTATAGCGCCAAACGGCTCGATGATAATATACAGCACGCTCCATAATAACAAACAGGTACTGGCGTTAGTATCGATGGACGGCCGCTTTAAAGCACGATTACCTGTGCTAGACGGACAAGTAAAGGCACCAGCTTGGTCGCCATATTTACAGTAATGTTACTGGTTTACTCAAAATAGGAATCTACTCAATGCAACTTAATAAAATACTTAAAGGCCTGCTAATTGCTGTGCCAGTAATGACATTAGCAGCTTGTAGCTCGTCTTCAGATATCGACGAAGGTGCTGCAAACCAATCTAATCAAACGGCTGTTGAGCAAACAACAAGCAACGATACAGTTGAAGTAGCAACTATTTCTCCTGAAGAACGTGCTGAAGAACAACTTCGTCAAAAATACGAAGCACTTCGTCAAGAGCAAGTAATTTACTTTGATTTTGATAAAACGACAATTGAAAGCAAATATGCAGATTTACTTCGCGCACATGCTGACTTTTTAGTAAAAAACCCATCGGTAAAAGTGTTAATCGAAGGCCATGCCGATGAGCGTGGCACGCCAGAGTACAACATTGCACTGGGTGAAAACCGTGGTCAGTCAGTTGAAAAGTACCTTTTAAGCCTGGGTGTATCAGCAAGCCAAATGTCAGTAGTGAGCTACGGTGAAGAAAAGCCAATGGTTAAATCACGTACTGAATCAGCTTTCGCTAAAAACCGCCGTGCGGTATTAGTTTACTAAGATAAGAGATATTATGAAGCCGAAAATTATTTTGGCAGCAATGATATTGAGCGGGAGCACCCAGTTATGGGCTGCTCCCGCTCCTGTTTCAGAAGCTGCGAGTTCACAGTCAAGTATTGAGAAGCGCTTAGCGTCGTTAGAAAGTATGATGCAATCGCGTAATTTCTTGCAAGCCGAGTTACAACAGCAACTTAATTTACTTCAAGATGAAGTAAGTCAAATTCGTGGTGTGACGGAAGAGCAAAGCTATAAACTGGAAAAAGTACTTCAGCGTCAGCGTGAGCTTTATCAAGAGATTGAAAACCGCGTTAGCCAAGCTTACTCTCAACCTACTGCTGTGCCTGCGACCGACTACGCACAACCTAATGATTCACAAGCATACAGCAGTGATTTGTCTGAGAACGAGGCTTACGAGCGTGCTGTTGCGCTTATAATGAAAGATAAACGTTACGATCAAGCTATTCCAGAATTTCAAACGTTTTTAACAACCTACCCAGAGTCTGTATATGCGTCAAACGCACACTATTGGTTAGGTCAATTATTAACAATTAAAAACGATGGAGTTAAAGCGGTTGAGCACTTTAGAGTGGTTGTGAACGAATTTCCAAATTCAAACAAACGCCCAGACGCCATGTTAAAGTTAGGTACGCTTTTAAAAGAGCAAGGATCAACAGATGAATCGTTAAAAATACTTAACGAACTTGTTACACAGTATCCAAGTACAACGGCTGCAAAATTAGCCACAGAGCGCCTATCTAATTAATTGAATCAGCTTGATTAGACTGCTTTTTGTCATAAGCGGTCTAAAATTGGTCAACTAGGCATAAAAACTTAAAAAAAGAGACAATTTCGGTTGCACTCATTTTATAAATAAGTATTATAAGCGCCCGCAGCAAACGAATGGTTACCCCACTCAAAATGTTGCAAAAAGAGCGGGTCATTAGCTCAGTTGGTAGAGCAGTTGACTTTTAATCAATTGGTCGATGGTTCGAATCCATCATGACCC
>NZ_JAHXRM010000245.1:0-271 GCF_019392235.1 Pseudoalteromonas sp. CR1
GGAGTGCATGTTCGCCATCCCGATGATCGGTGCGGTGATCCACACGATCAATGTGCGGCTGTCGCCGGAACAGATCCTCTACACCATGAACCACGCCGAAGACCGCTTTGTGCTGGTCAACAGTGAGTTTGTGGGCCTCTACCAGGCCATTGCCGGGCAGTTGACCACGGTCGACAAGACGCTGCTGCTCACCGACGGCGAATCCAAAATCGCCGAGCTGCCCCATCTGGTCGGCGAGTACGAAACCCTGCTGGCGGCCGCGAGCCCCCAG
>NZ_JAHXRM010000246.1:0-271 GCF_019392235.1 Pseudoalteromonas sp. CR1
CTGATGAACTACCGCGCACTCGCGACAGCTATCCCGCTCACGCTTCTCGTCTCGGGGGCAGCCTACGCGCAGGCACCAACGTCCGCACCGCCAGCGGCGACGACGCCCGGTACGCCGGGAGTCGTGGCACCGCAGCCGGGCTCGACCGGCGCTCCGGCCGCTGTGACGGGAACTCCGACAGGTCGTCCAGCCGACACGATCACGACCAACTCAGCGGCCGGTGGCAATGCCGACCAACCCTCGCGCGCTGTACCCCAGGGCGGCGGTGGTG
>NZ_JAHXRM010000247.1:0-271 GCF_019392235.1 Pseudoalteromonas sp. CR1
TAGTGCTACTGGCTCCCGTTGAAAGTAAGAGCCCGGCGAAGAGAGTATTTAAATTTCTAGCTGCTTTTCAGTTTAAAGTGAATAATCCATCTCAGGATTTATCTTTGATGCTGAAAAATTATTTAATAAGTACAATTAGGGAGAGGTTGCTAAAAAGCCAGATATTAATCTGGCTTTTTGTCGATGGCTTTGATCGTGTTAATTGTTTTTTACTGTCTCTTAGTTGTCGACTTGCTGCTAATGCCCTTAGGTTCTTTCTGTTTTTCTTGAG
>NZ_JAHXRM010000248.1:0-271 GCF_019392235.1 Pseudoalteromonas sp. CR1
GGTTGTCGCCGCTATTTCTTTTTGTTATCATCCGGCACGCTAAAGGTGTCAGAGTCCACTCTGGCAAATCTGGTTATCACCCATAAAGTTCAACCCGAAAGGACTACCGAGGTTATGAAGAAAAATCTTGTTCTCGTTCTCGCTGCCTTGTTGTGCGTTGGCGTCATTGCCATTGCCAAACCCAAGAAGACCAAAGTCACGGGCTTCCTCATTGACAAGGCTTGTTCCGGCAACGTCGCCAAAAAAGACAACCCGATGGAAGCCGCCGCCG
>NZ_JAHXRM010000249.1:0-271 GCF_019392235.1 Pseudoalteromonas sp. CR1
CCTTAGCCTGAGCCCGCAACGCCTGCTGGACTGGCACGCGCGGCTGGCCCAGCGCGGCGGTTGGCTGGTCGTGGATGAAGCCTTTATGGACGTCACTCCGCAACTGAGCCTGGCCAGTCACACCCATCAAGTCGGCCTGATTGTTTTGCGCTCGTTCGGCAAGTTCTTTGGTTTGGCCGGTGTTCGCCTGGGCTTTGTGTTGGCCGAACGCAAGCTGCTCAAGCTATTCGCCGACCAGCTCGGCCCGTGGGCGGTCAGTGGGCCGACACGG
>NZ_JAHXRM010000250.1:0-271 GCF_019392235.1 Pseudoalteromonas sp. CR1
GGCCGTGGGCGTGGTCGACGGCTGTTCGCCTACATGGTGCTGCTCGGCGCACTGGTCTCGGCACTCTTTGCCAACGACGGCGCGGCGCTGATCCTGACCCCCATCGTGATGTCGATGCTGCTGGCGCTGCGCTTTTCCCCGGCGGCGACCCTGGCATTCGTCATGGGCGCCGGGTTTATCGCCGACACGGCGAGCTTGCCGTTGGTGGTATCGAACCTGGTGAACATCGTTTCGGCCGATTACTTCAAGATCGGTTTCAATGAATATGCCG
>NZ_JAHXRM010000251.1:0-271 GCF_019392235.1 Pseudoalteromonas sp. CR1
GTTTTGGAAGCCCGTGCGCATAGCAAAACTAATTCAGCAGTCAAAGAATTATTAAAACTTGCACCCAACAAAGCTGTACGCGTAGTTGATGGAAATGAAGAAGAAGTTTCCATAGACCAGATTGAAAAAGGAGATATACTACGTGTGAAGCCAGGAGATAAAATTCCTGTGGATGGCAAAATTATCGAAGGAGAAACTACAGTAGATGAATCAATGATTTCGGGAGAGCCTATTCCAGTTAATAAATATGTAAATGATAAAGTGAGTAGCG
>NZ_JAHXRM010000252.1:0-271 GCF_019392235.1 Pseudoalteromonas sp. CR1
CCTTTAAGGTCCTGCACCGAGAATTGCTGGCACAGACTTTTCAGCGCCGAATCACGCTCGAAATCCCACGGCGCGCGGCGCTTGGTCCCGCGACGCTTCTCCGCCGGCAAATCCTTTGGCCAATCATCCGGAATCAACAACTCCACCGGATTGATACGCTCAAGTTCCGCCAGCAGGTTCTCCCAGCCCTTGATCTCCAGCACGCTGAAATTACCGCTGGTGATATCCAGGACCGACAGGCCGAACAAACGCTCATCACCCAAAACGGCGG
>NZ_JAHXRM010000253.1:0-271 GCF_019392235.1 Pseudoalteromonas sp. CR1
GGCGGACCGGCCGAGGTCCTGTTCACCCCGGCCGACGAGGAGGATCTCGCCCGCCTTCTCGCGACCCTCGATCCGGACGTGCCGGTCACGGTGATCGGGCTCGGCTCGAACCTGATCGTGCGGGACGGCGGCGTGCCGGGCGTCGTGGTCCGCCTCGGCGGCAAGGCCTTCGGCAGCATCGCGATCGACGGCGACGCGCTGACCGTCGGCACCGCGGTCCCGGACATGCGCCTCGCCAAGGCGGCCGCCGAGGCCGGGCTCGACGGGCTCG
>NZ_JAHXRM010000254.1:0-271 GCF_019392235.1 Pseudoalteromonas sp. CR1
AAAAAGGGGGATATTGTTGTAAATATTGTTTTCATTGATTTCAAATACATGGGGGCCTACAAATGTCCAAGATAAAGATTGCAATATGGATATTATTGAAAGTATTATTTTTGGTCAGTTTGGATACCCTATATTTGAAGGAATTTTTACCCTAAATAACTAGCTCAAATGGAGGAACAAGTTATATGAATTTAAATATTATTTTGATACATTTACAATGGTATGTGGCATTCCCTCTAACTCCCTAGGAATGAGGGGATATGAATTTTTT
>NZ_JAHXRM010000028.1:0-35967 GCF_019392235.1 Pseudoalteromonas sp. CR1
TGAACTTAATTCAAAACAGAGCGTCTACTATTATGCTTGTTGATTAATTGCAGTTAATACAAGTTTTCATGTTGATTCCCCCTGTTGTGTTACTTATTTAGTAATGGTTGAGCCAGTTCACTTTGAACTGGCTTTTTTTATGGCTGTTATTTACTACCCCCTACTTCTGTTCAAACTTATTCGTTATGATGGCATGTCCATAAATTTTATAAGTTTATTTTATGATTACTCAAATACTCACCCAAATTGATTGGGTAAGCACTGCAGCAGGGTTTACTGCAGGTATTGTGCTTTATAGTGTTATTGCCGTTTTGCCTCGCAAAAAATTAAAAAAAACAATTAACGAGCAGCAACAGCAACTTTTTTTATTACAAAGTCAGTTTGATAACAAAGCAGAGCAGCTTAGCGCCTTACAAGATGAACACGAGCTGCTTGAACATAGCCATCAAGAACAGCGTGACGAGGCGCAGCATTTTAAAACGCGTTGCAGTGAGCAAGAAAAACAAAGCATGCAATATAATCAGTTTTGGCAAAAAGCCGAAACTGAATTAACTCAGCTACGTGCGCAATATAATAATCGAGACGTAGAGCTCAATAATATGCGAACCACGCTAGAGCAAAAGCAGCAAAACTTTACTGAGCAGCTAGCGCAAATAGAGCAAAGTAAAAACGTACTTAAAAAAGAGTTTGAAAACTTAGCCAATAAAATACTCGATGAAAAAACCCAAAGCTTTAAAGTGACCAATCAAGAAAGTATTGAACAACTGTTAAAACCTGTTCAAGGCGAGTTAAAAGGCTTTAGAGATAAAATGGAGTCGATTCATGTTGAAGATTTAAAACAGCGAGCTCAGTTAAAAACAGAGCTTTTACACTTACAAGCCAAAAGCCAATCCATCACCGAGCAAGCTGATAAACTAAGCAATGCGCTGCAAGGGCAAAAGAAAACCCAAGGTAACTGGGGAGAGCTGATGCTTGAAAACGTACTCGATAGCGCAGGCCTTCGCGCCGGTACTGATTACAAGCGTGAAGTGTCGTTTAATACCGAAGACGGCCGCTTACGCCCCGATGTTGTTGTGTACTTACCACAAGGTCGTCATTTAGTGATTGACGCAAAAACATCTCTTAATGCCTACACCCGTTATGTAAATGCTGAAAATGAACTGGATGCTAATCAAGCTATTAAAGAGCATGTAAATGCAGTTACAGCGCGTATTAACGAGCTAGCAAGTAAATCATACGACCGTTTGCCAGGGCTCAACTCGCCAGAAGTTGTGATTATGTTTGTACCAATAGAGTCTGCGTTTGTAGAAGCGCTTAAATATCAAAGCGATATTTACCAACAAGCCATAGAAAAAAATATACTGGTTGCCACACCTACAACGCTGTTAACCAGTTTAAATATTGTTAAACAGCTTTGGCGTTTTGAAGAGCAAACCAAATATTCAAAAGAGCTTGCAAACCGTGCCGAACGTTTTTACAACAAATTAAACGGCTTTTTACTGAGTATGGAAGGGGTTGGTAAACAGCTAGACCGAGCAAAAGAAAGCTACGACAAGGCTTTTTCGCAGCTTTACCGAGGCAAAGGTAACTTAATTAAACAAGCAGCTGAATTTAAAGAGCTTGGTGTATCTGTTCAAAAAGAGTTGCCTAACGAGAGTGTAGAGCGAGCACAGCTAGAGTTAGACTAGCCCTATTGGTTTGCTTGGTGATAGCGTTTATAAACTGTAAGCGCTATTTATCAAACTTTGCTTTAATCGAGCAATACCCTCAATTACTAGGCTTAAACACAAAAGTAAAACGCAATAAAAAGGAATAACGTAAATGAACGCTAAATTTATTATTTTTGCTTTAAGCCTATCAAGCTTTTTTACCCACGCCTCAAATGAAAAAACGTATCAACCAACTCAAGCTGACTATAGTGAAGGTGAAAAGTGGGTATGGAAATATAAAGGGGTAACACCTAGCAATGAAATACGTGCACAAGGCACCGACACTAAACAAATAGTCAGCAAAAGTGGCACTCTAGGTATGTTAACGGGTAAAGGAATTACCACTTTAAAGGTATTAACAAAGCCTAATAACAGCACAACGGCGCGTTATTATTGGCCGTTATATGTGGGTAAAACATGGGTGTTTGAAGAGCACTGGGAAAGCGAAGATGGCACTAAGGGCTCAACAATTCAAAACGCTAAAGTTCTATCATATAAAGATGAAACAGTAGAAGCTGGCACATATAAAGCTTATACCATTGAGTACACAGGTAAAATTACTAACTCAAGAGGCTACTCAGCCGACACACAAGATATTCACTTATATGCACCTAAATTAAAAACATTCATTAAGTTAACTCAACGCCAAAAAGGGTATTTATACGTTGAAGAGCTAATTGAATATACCAATTAATAATTCATTTTTTCAAATAGCTGCAATATCCAAAAATATAAGTGACATTAAAATGGTCTTACAACTAAAAAATGCAGTTCCTTCTGTAGCCGAGAAAATTTATAACGTTTTTCAGAGTGCTTATAAAGTAGAGGCCCTTTTAATAAAGGCTTCACATTTTCCACCTCTTAGCAGAATGCAGCACGATATTGTGCGCAGCAACGCATTATTTTATGGTTTTTATTGTGAAAGTACCCTAGCTGGAGTTATAGAAATTAAAGTAAAAAATAAGTGCTTAAGTATCGAAAGTTTAACTGTGCATCCAAGCTACTTTAAAAAAGGAATAGCGGGTAAGTTAATTGCTCATGCGCTTAAATCGCATACGTATAACAAAGCGGTAGTAGAAACTGCTGTCGCAAATACGCCAGCAATTAATTTATATAAAAAACATGGCTTTTCTGAATATAAACAATGGTTGCCGGCACATGGTATTTTAAAAACGGCGATGCTACTTGAACTTAACTAACAAAGTACATGATTGAGTTATCTACTTTAATTAACAAACCGGATAGGCAGAAAACATGACAAAAAATAAACTAATCAAATTTGGTTTTATTATGGCTGCAGGCATGAATATAGGCGGTGTTTTACTTTTCTCTCGATTTTTTACAAATCCTGTAATAAATGAACTAGACCCTGTTGTTATGTCTAACTTTGGCTTGTTAATGATCGTTATATGGGGCTTAGCATATTTAGCTAGCGCTTTTATTACCTCAAATATAAAGTGGCTTGCCGGCGCGTTTGTTATTGAAAAACTGGTTTATGTTGTGACTTGGTTATTATGGTTAGCAAACAACAAGCTAAGTAATGTATATGATAAAGATTTATTCGCAGGTATTTTTTACAGTATTTACGGTATAAACGACTTTGTGTTTATGATGTTTTTTGCTTGGGTATTTCTACTTAATAATAAAAACGGCTAACCGTTAAAACTGGCCCTCATTCAATAAATCACTCATTTGTTTCTGTGTTAAACATTGTCCATTTGACCAGCTTGAATTTAATTGCGTAATTAAGCTACCAATGCGCTGCGATTTTTTTTGCAGCTGAGTTATCAGTGTATTCGCTTCGTTTTGCTTTAGTTGCAAGCGCTCAATAACAACCGTGTGATCTAGGTCGTTTTCTGGTGTTTTTAACGTCGGTATTTCCTCTAACGAAAACCCTAAACTTTGTGCAAACTTAATCATTTTTATTTGCTCAATGCTTGAATGTTCGTATTGCCTGTAGCCATTACTATTGCGGCTGCTTTTCGGTAACAAACCTTTACTTTCGTAATAACGAATTGTACTAGGGGCAACGCCAACGAGTTTTGCAAGTTCACTTATTTTCATAGTGGTCCTATTTAACCTGAACTCTGGATAATAAACCTATATCTAGCAGCTATTTTCAACGCTAACTGCGTTGAATTTACTTGCAATAGGCCAGCTATTGATGCGTAAATTCGCCCTGTTTTCATTGAAAATCTCTGGCTAGAAAAAATCAATTTTAATATCACCTTTATGCAATATATTAGTAAGTCTCTTAACCATAGTTCAGGTTAATTAATTTATAAATACTGCCTTGACCTTAAAGCTAACTTTAAAGTTATAGTGGCGATAATGTCAATTTAATTGGTTTGTAACATGCCAGAAAATCAACAAGGTGTCGTCTTTTCACCTATTACTTTACCTAGCGGTTTAGTTTTAAAAAATAGGCTAGTAAAAGCGGCCATGGAAGAAAACTTAGCTGAAGCCGATCTTACACCATCGCAAGTACTTAAACATTGTTACAGCGCATGGGCACAAGGCGGGGTTGGTTTAGTGATCACCGGTAACGTTATGGTTGATCACTTAGCTATGACAGGCCCAGGTGGCCTGGCGCTTGAGCAGCACACTGATATTACATCGTTTGCTGAGCTTGCGCGATTATCAAAGCAAAATGAATGTAAAGTTATTATGCAAATTAACCACCCAGGCCGCCAAGTATTTAAAAAAATGGGTGGGAAAGTGCTGTCAGCCTCTAACGTGCCACTAAACATGGGAAAACACTCTCATCTATTTGGCCAACCAAAAGCAATGACACACAACGAAATTAATGATGTTGTTGAGCGCTTTACAAATACGGCATTGCAAGCACAAAAGGCAGGGTTCGATGGTGTGCAGATACATGCGGCTCATGGGTACTTATTAGCTCAGTTTTTATCGCCTTTAACCAATAAGCGTGATGATAAATACGGCGGCAGTCTTGAAAATCGTGCGCGTTTATTAACCGAAATAACTCAAAAAATTAAGGCTAGTTGCGCAAGTAACTTTTCGGTATCGGTTAAACTAAACTCAGCTGACTTTCAACGCGGTGGGTTTGAACCTAGCGACGCCCAAGCTGTGGTAACCCTGTTAAGTAACTTAAATATAGATTTTGTTGAGCTTTCGGGCGGCAGTTACGAGGCACCAGCTATGCAAGGTAAAACGGCCGATGAACGCACACTCGCTCGTGAAGCGTACTTTTTAGAATTTGCCAAAACAATTAGCGAGCAATCCAGTACTCCTATTATGACTACGGGTGGTATAAGCCGCTTAGGTGTAGCATGTACGGTTGTTAGTTCAGGAGTGGCGCTTGTAGGGATGGCAACTGCATGTGCATATTACCCTTCTCTGGCCAAAATTTGGCAAACAAAGCCAAATTTTATTGCATCACTACCTGTTGTTACTCTAAAAGACAAAACCCTAGCAGGCCTAGCCACTATGGCATTAGTAAAAAGGCAAATTCGCCGCATGGGTCAAGGCAAACCTGCAAAAATAAATGCATCAGCGGTATTTACTTTAATTGGTGACCAAATTAGAGCCATAAAATTAACAAAGCGCTATAAAAAACGTTTTATTGAAAAATAGTCCTCATAACCGCCGTTGTTGTCTCTATTAATTAAGTTTATTAATTGTTAGAAATACGCTAAAGTTTAATTAGCATATTTATATGATAAAAAACAATGAAAGGAAAACAGAATGCGGCTTAAAGGTTATCTAAAAAAGCTTCTATGCTTTTGGGGACTTCATTTATTAATAATTAGCTTGCCAGGCCTTGCAACAGAACAGCAAGCAGCGCAGGCATGGCAAGATCCAAGTATATTTAGAGTCAATAAACTCCCACCCCGCGCGTTCTATTACCCTACAGCAACCGAGCAAAACGCATTTACAATGGAGCCTTGGCAGCTAGATAACTATAAATTACTAAATGGGCAGTGGAAGTTTAACTGGGTTGACTCTCCTAGTAGAAAACCAGATGGATTTGAAAAAGTAACCTACAATGACGCAAGCTGGGATGAAATAGCTGTCCCTGCCAATTGGGAGCTAAATGGTTACGGTTCTCCTTTTTATCACTCTCACTACTGTTTAATACCAAATACTGAGCAAATTGAGCTACCGCGTTACTATAATCCTGTTGGCTCATACCGAAAAATAATTAACATTGACGAAAGCTGGAATAACAAACAAATCCTTATTCATTTTGGGGCGGTAAAGTCGGCGTTTTATATTTATGTAAATGGTCAGCAAGTTGGTTATTCAGAAGACTCTAAAACGGCCGCTGAATTTGATATTACGCCATACGTTTCTAAAGGCGAAAATACCCTAGCACTACAAGTTTACCGTTATTCAACAGGGTCCTACTTTGAATGCCAAGATATGTGGCGTATGAGTGGCATTGAGCGCGATGTATATTTATATGCTGCGCCAAAAGTGCGAATAAGTGATTTTGAAGCCAATACCACTTTGATAGATAATTACACAAACGGCGAGCTAACGCTAACCACAACAGTACAAAACCACACTAAGCAAACCCACGCTAACTTTGACTTGCTCGTTTCACTGCTAGACGCAAACGATCGGATAATTAGTACTAAAACGTTGTCAGTTCCTAAAATAAAAGAGCAACAAAGTACGCAAGTTAAAGCAGTGTTTAAAGTCAATGATGTACTGCCCTGGAGTGCTGAAGTTCCTAATCTTTATAAATTAAAAATAGGCTTACGCAATAGTAATGAACAGGTGGTTGAGTGGATCGGAAAATCAATAGGTTTTAGAAGCAGTGAGCTAAAAAATGGCAATATTTTAGTTAACGGCAAACCGGTTTTATTTAAAGGTGTAAATAGGCACGAGCACGACCCTGTAACAGGGCACGTGGTTTCTAAAGAGTCTATGGAAAAAGACGTAGCATTAATGAAAGCCTTTAATATTAATGCAGTACGTATGGCTCATTACCCGCAAGATCCATACATATATCATCTTGCAGACAAATATGGCTTATACGTTATGGATGAAGCTAACATTGAGTCACATGGAATGGGAGCTGCAAACCAAGGTAAGTACGACCCCTCGGCACACTTGGTAAATAAGCTTAGCTGGCAAAATGCATACATAGATCGCATTTCAAACATGTATCACCGTTCTAAAAATAACCCATCGGTTGTTATGCGCTCACTGGGTAATGAATCGGGCGATGGTATTAATTTAGAGGCGTCGTACGACTGGCTAAAGCGTCAAGCCCCAGGATTTCCAGTCGTATCTGAACAAGCACAGTTAAGACGCCACACCGACGTATACGGCCAAATGTATGCGCCAATTCATTCGGCTGTTCGCTATGCGAAAACGAAGCATGACGTATCAAGGCCCATGATCTTAATTGAATACGAACACGCAATGGGTAATTCGCTAGGTAACCTTGAAGAATATTGGCAGGCCTTTGAAAAATACTCACAGTTACAAGGTGGTTTTATTTGGGATTGGGTCGATCAAACTTTTACCATGAAAAACAGTAAAGGTGAGCTTTTTTGGGCATATGGTGGCGACTTAGAGCCACCATTTGCGGTAAGCGCAAAAAGCTTTGCTGCGAATGGGTTAGTTTACGCCGACAGAACGCCTTACCCTTATTTGTGGGAAGTTAAACAGGTACAGCAAAACATCGACTTTGAGTTAACGAGCAAAGCTCCTTACGAAATAAACGTAATTAACAAACATTTTTTTGCCGACCTGTCTGACTTTACTTTGTCATGGCAGCTAATGGCCAACGGTGTTGAAGTCGAGCAAGGTGCTAACCTTGGTATTAATGCCAAACCACAAACATCTCAGCGTGTTAGTTTGCCAATTAAAACAAAACTAGGAGCAGGCATTGAATATTTTTTAAATGTACAAGCCGTTCTCAAAAACGCTAAAAATACATTGCCAACGGGTCATGTAGTTGCATCAGAACAACTAGCATTAACAGGCTTTGCACTGACTATTAATACAAAATCAGCCTCGTTAAAAGTAAAGGATTCTGAAAATTCTTTAGCTTTTTCTACTAAAAACGCTCAATTTACGTTTAACAAAAAAACAGGCTTATTGAATGAAATTAATGTCTTTAGAAAGCCATTACTAGCCAATAGTGTAGACCAACCTGTGCAGCCTAACTTTTGGCGTGCGCCTACCGATAATGATTTACCACAAAAGGGATATGGTGACTCGTTTGCTGTGTGGCAACACGCGGGATCAAATACAACACTGACTAGTTTTAGTAGTAAAAAAGTATCCTCAACACAATACAAAGTCGAAACAGAGCACACATTAAATAACGTTGAAAGTCGGTACTTCACAACTTACACAATAAATGGCAATGGCGTAGTTGATGTAGATGTTTACTTTTATGCTGCACCTCATAATTCGTACTCAGCCTTACCCAGATTAGGTATGCAGTTTGTTGTGAACGAGAACTTTAAAAACGTACAGTGGTATGGCCGAGGGCCTCACGAAAACTACGACGATCGTAAGTCATCGGCTTTTGTTGGCTTATATCAGTCTGACGTTGACTCTTTACGTGTACCGTATGTTCGCCCGCAAGAAAACGGTCACAAAACGGATGTACGGTACGTTACGTTTTATAATGATAAAGGAATTGGTGTTAAGTTTTCTGGCGATCCCTTAATTGGCTTTAATGCATCTTTCTACGATATGCACGACTACGATAAGAGTACTGAACAAGTTAATCGGCGCAATATGCACCCATCAGATTTAACCAAAGCCCCGTACATTTTTGTAAATATAGATTACAAGCAGCGTGGTGTAGGTGGAACGGATTCGTGGGGTAGTAAACCCTTGTACGAATATGAGCTCCCATGGTTAGACTACAAATACAGCTATAAAATTGAAGCTGTTAAGTTAAACGCTAAAAAATAGCTATACATAAAGCTTTAAATGACTACCCTAAGCCCGCTTTTTCCCCTTAAATAGTGGGCTTTTTTTATGTAAAACATGCTAATTTAAACGTTTGAAATAGAAGGAACGCTAAATGAACATAGGTATTTATATATATGATGATGCTGAAGTGCTCGACTTTTCAGGCCCATTTGAAGTATTTAATACGGCTAAACGTTTAGCTAAAAACGAGTGGAACATATTTTTAGTCGCGCAACATAATCAGCCTGTAAATGCGCGAGGTGGTTTTAGTGTAAACCCCCATTACAGTTTTGCTGATCATCCTGCCATTGATTTACTTTTAGTGGTTGGGGGTGTTCATAATAATGAGCTTACCAAAGCACCTGTGATTGATTGGATAAAACGTACAGCCCAGTCAGCTCCGGTAGTGGCATCGGTTTGTACCGGTGCATTTTTATTAGCAAAGGCAGAGCTATTAAATGGTAAAAATGTAACAACTCACTGGGAAGACATAAACGACCTAGCTGCGATGTTTCCTTTACTCAACGTAATAAGTAATAAGCGCTGGGTTAAGCATGATAAGTTTACAACCTCGGCGGGTATTTCGGCAGGTATCGATATGAGTTTACATTTAGTCGCTGAGCATATAAGCCCTGAACTTGCAGAGCTAACAGCAAAACAAATGCAGTACACCTGGCACAAAAGTATTTAATCACCCTCTAACAACCTATTGTAAAAAAAGAAGTTTACTGATTAGCAAAAACAATACGGCTTAAATGTACCTATTATGCGATAAGCATACTGATATAAAGCAAAAAAGTTTGCTAAATTAAGGTTGGTTAATACAAGTATGTATTGCTAAATCAACTTATTGCAAAACTCATAAAATAATAGCAGTAAGTAAATATCACTTTAGGGATTCACATGACATTACTTAAAACCTCGGCACTTGCTTTTTCTATATTAGCGGGGCTGTCTTTATCTGGCTGTTCTATGACTCAAAATACTCCATCTACCTTGGCCTCTGCTGAAATAGTCACGTCACTTTCACTCGCGCAAATTTATAAAGATAAAGAATTTAAAACCCAGCGTAGCACTTACTTTAAGTGGCTAGATGATGGCACCGGCTACACCGTACTTGAAGAGCGCGAAAGCGAAAAAGAAAAAGCAGACGACAGCAACACCGATGACGAAAAAGAGCACGGCGTAAAAGGTAACGACATTGTATTTTACAATGCTGACGGCACAGGCCGTAAAGTACTGGTTGAGTTTGAAAAGCTACTGCCAGAGGCCTCAGACGAGCCATTTGCAATAGAAAGCTACCAGTGGTCAAAAGACGGTAAATGGCTGATGGTATTTACCAACAGCGAGCAAGTTTGGCGTTCGCGCAGCCGCGGGGATTTTTGGTTACTTAACCTTGAGACTAACCAATTACAGCAATTAGGTGGTAAAGACGTTGAGCCAACTAAGTTAATGTTTGCTAAGTTCTCGCCAGATAGCTCAAAAGTAGCCTACGTACGCGATAACAATATTTATATGCAAGCGGTTGGTAGTAACGATGTAACCGCGCTCACAACCGATGGTAACGCCACTATTGTTAACGGTAATTTTGATTGGGTATACGAAGAAGAATTCACTATTGCCGATGGTTTTCGTTGGAGCCCCAACAACAAATCAATCGCCTATTGGCAGCTTGATACCAGTGACGTTAAATTTTTCACTATGATCAACAACACCGATGAGCTCTACCCTACCCTTAAAGAATTCCCGTATCCTAAGGCCGGTGAAACCAACTCTGCCGTGCGTGTTGGTGTGGTAAGCCTTGCTGATAAACAAACCCGTTGGGCTGAGCTTGAAGGCGATAACCGCGACCGTTATATTCCGCGTATTAGCTGGGCTGGCACCGGTAATGAATTAATGATTCAAGACTTAAACCGCCCACAAAGCCATAACAAAGTGTGGTTGTTTGATTGGCAAAAGCAGCAACTGACCAAAATTTTAGAAGACAAAGACGATGCGTTTATCGAATGGTTTTATAAAGCCAACTGGTCAAAAGACGGTGAGTTTTTTATTTGGCATAGCGAACGCAACGGTTGGCGTCATCTTTATCGTGTATCGCGCGATGGCAAAACTATTATCGACCTAACCCCAGGCGATTACGACATTATTGATATGCTTACCATCAATGAAGATAAAAACGTAATGTATTTTATTGCCTCGCCAAACGATCCTGGTCAGCGTTATTTATACAGCACACCGCTTGATGGCAGCAGCAAACCGGTACGGATCACACCTGCTGAGTTTGAAGGTTCAAACAGCTACTACATGTCAAAAGATGCCTCGTGGGCTATGCACACTTACTCAAAGTTTGGTATGCCACCGACTAAAGAGATCATTAAAGTGAGCGATCATAGTAATGTAAAAACTTTAGTTGAAAACAACGAGCTTAAACAAAAACTGGCTGAACAAAGCTTACCAAAGCATGAGTTTTTTAAAGTAAATGCGCAAGATGGCACTGAGCTTGACGGCTACATTATGTTCCCTGAGAACATGGATAAAAGTAAAAAATACCCAATTGTGTTTTACGTATACGGCGAACCATGGGGCTCAACCGTGCAAGACCGCTGGGAAGGCAACAGTTACTTGTATAAATCACTGTTAACGCAAAAAGGCTTTATTGTCGCATCGGTTGATAACCGTGGTACACGTGCACCAAAAGGCCGCGATTGGCGCAAATCTATTTATAAAAAAATTGGCTCCATTACCGTGCAAGACCAAGTAGACGCCCTAGATGCCATGGCTAAACGCTGGGATGTAATAGACACCGAGCGTGTTGGCGTATGGGGACACTCAGGGGGCGGTAGTTCAACCCTTAACTTATTGTTCCGCCATGGTGATAAATTTAAAGTAGGGATTGCCTCAGCACCGGTGCCAGACATTCGTTTGTACGACACCATTTACCAAGAGCGTTATGCAGGCAACCCAAATACCGATCCTGAGAGTTACGATAACACCTCGCCGATTACCTTTGCTAAAAATCTAACCGGTAAGCTATTGCTTATTCACGGCACAGGTGATGATAACGTGCATTATCAAGGCTCTGAGCGCTTAATTGACGAGCTTGTAAAGCACAACAAGCAGTTTGAGTTTTTCTCATACCCTAACCGCTCACATAGCCTACGTGAAGGCAAAGGCACCACTTTGCATTACCATACTATGATGGCTGACTTTTTTGAAAAGCACTTACTAAATAAATAATCTCTTTAAAAAATAAAAGACTAAAGCCGCATACTCATTATTAGTGTGCGGCTTTTTTAATCAAAATGTAATGGGGGTTTACAGCTGGGTTTAAAGGTTAAAGCTTTGGCAAGTGTTGGGTGCGAGTAAGTCATAAGAACCCCAGTTAATGATAGTTATCTGGATAAATAAAAATAGTTAGATGTATCTCATTATCTGACCGTTACGTCTTTTATGAAGTAATAGATTGCATAATTATAGGGATCTTTTATAATGGAAAGACTGGCGACTCGGAGTATCTCCAGTCAATATGCTGGTCCCTAAATGCCTATAGGTATGTTTCTTCTGTTGCCTTTGTCAACGATTCGGTTCGACAAAGGCAACTAGTTGAAATAAGTCTCTAGAGTCTTTCGCTTTTTTCACCTTGCTTCAAATCTAAACTCTAAAACTTATAAAGTTGATTCGATTTGTGTTTGTAGTTATGTTTAATTTACATAGTAAACTCATAGTTTTTCTGAGGAGGTTTTAATGCATTTAAAAAGCTTAGAGAAAGCTTTTAATACTATGTTTCATAACCCTCAATTATTTGAAGAGTTCCTTTGTTCAGATTTATCGAACGAAGTGGAAGAGTTTTACATAGGCAAAGAAAAACCACGAAAAGTAATCCGAGTATCTGAAAAATTTAAAACATTTCTTCGCTTTATCGATAAAGTCATTTTACAACACTTAAAAATAAATGAGGATGTTGTACATTCGTATATCAAAGAAAAAAGTGCTATGTCAGCTGTGCAATCGCATGTGAATGGTAAGTATTTTTTAGTTTCTGATATTGTGAGTTTTTTTTCAAACGTTAGTTCTGAAGATGTAAAAAAAATATTAGTGGCAAACGTTTCAAATATTCCAATTGAAGATATTGAGGATTACATACCGAGAATAGTTACATTAGTTTGTTGGAATAACTGTTTGCCTGTTGGTTTTGTAACTTCCCCTAAATTAAGTAATGCTGCACTCTTCCAATTTGATTCTGCAATGGCTGATTATTGTAAAAATCAAAGTTTGACTTACACCAGGTATTCAGATGACTTAATTGTATCAAGTCAAGCTCGAGAGCCGCTAATAGAACTTCAAACCCAATTACAGAGCTTAATTTCACAAAATACAAACGGACAGTTAGAAGTAAATCTCGATAAAACTCAAATATACACAATAGGTCAGCCATTTACGATTCTTGGATTAGTAATTACTCAGTACCAAACATTAACTATTAGTCGAAAACATAAAAACCATTTGGAGGTGGCTCTTCATTATTTCGTGACGGATAAGTTGCGTTTTAAAGATTATTTGGAAGAGCATTTCGCAGGAAAAGAACAGTCTTTATTTGGCTTACTTCATTATGCAAAATCTGTTGAACCAAGATACATAAATAAGTTGCAACGCAAATATGGAGCTTATGCAATTACAGACCTCTTGGAAAATAAGTGGAATGACTAAGCATCAAGTATCAATAAAAAATGTTAAGAGCTTTCAATCATTAAAGCTGGAATTTAACTTTTCTGAACAAAAAATGATCGTTATAACAGGAAAGAACGGCATAGGTAAAACTACGATTGTTAAAGCGCTTAAGCAAATTTATGACCCTAAAGTATTTACACACACCTCTAGTGAAGGCTCTATCAGTGATTCAAGTGAAATATCGGTTCATTTAAGTCACCATCCTGAAGTGATATTTCAATATAACAAACACTTAAAAGCGCTTGATACTAAAAGTGTACTACCTGCAAAGAATACAGTGGTTGCAGAGCTTCCAGTTCCATTTGGTGACCGCTTTAGGCGTTATTCTGATGTATCAGCTATCGATGTAGATTTGAGAACTAATATTGCTACCTCAAACTATAAAGTTGCTGATGAGCTCAAAGCATTTTTGGTTTCAGTGTATGGTCATGTATCAAGCCATAGATATGAAAATTTATGCGAAACAAGAGTAAAAGGAACTAAGTATTATTTTATACCGCAAGATGATGATTATTATTTAAGAGAAGATCATTTTAGTTCTGGTGAATTTTTTCTGATTCAATTGTTCCGCTTTATCAAAACAGGTGCAAAATTTATAATTATTGATGAAGTTGATATTGCTTTAGATGCTGTCGCACAAGTGAATTTATACAATTCACTGACTGAGATTCTGCAAGGCACAGAGTCTAAAATAATACTTATTTCGCACTCATTAGCACTAATGAAAAAAACTCCCGATGGTGCTTTGTTTTACCTAGAAAGTATTCAAGGAAAGTTAACTTTAGAGCCTAAATCATTTGGTTATATAAACTCTGATTTATATGGTTTCAAAGGCTCAGATAAATACATCCTTACAGAAGATCCTGTACTAGAAGGGTTTATACTATTTATTATTCAATATTTTAATATACAACCTGACTATGAATACAAAGTGATTGGTGTAGGTGGTTGTAATCAATTAAAAACCTTACTTATGAAAAATGAAGTAGATGAGCTCTTCTCAAATGCAGAAAATGTTTTAGCTGTACTTGATAATGATGCATACCCTGATTTTAAAAGCTCTTATGAAGGAAGAAGTGGTGTCGTTAGTTCCGGAATCGATGATCTTGAGTTATTCATATATTTAAATAGGGAAAGGTTATTTACTGATAATTTTTTACCACCTTATGCTGAGTCTTCAAGACCTAAAACAGCATCTAAATCTTATTGGAAATGGTTAACTGTTGATCGAACACCTCTTTGCAGACCAATAGAGCTCTATAAAAAGGTAGTCGAAGAGGCTGTCGAAGAATCACAATTACTTGCAGGTCATTTAAAAAGCTTTTTATATAGAGATTAATGATCTAATTACTATATTTTTTATAACTGTATTACTTTATCAATTTCAACGTATGCGAAAACATAAATACGCTCGAATTTTTTAATTGAGCAAAAATTATTTAAAACGTGTGCTAAGAGCGAACTTTTATTTTTACTTCCAAAAACCGTTACTATCTTGTAATTGACCCATTAGCTGTTTGCCGGCATAAACATCAAGTGATCTATTATTCATGCTCAGCCACCATGTTCTTGATTTGCATTAGTAATTTATTTTTAGCCTTTTCATCATGTTGAGGTATCACCACATCAATTTTTACCTCTAAACCTAAAGCTTCCATTAAATCGAACGCGCGGCCAATTGATAAAGAGCCGGTGCCATTTTCAAAGTGACTCACTGTATTAATGCTAATGCCGGAGAAGTCCCCTGCAGTTTTTTGGTCAAGCTTTTGGCTTTTCCTCACCATACTTGCCAATTTACCTAATTGTTTTGCTGACTTTATCGTGACTTCCATTACCAATCCAAAATTCACAGTGTTTTGTGAATAATAGTTAAAAAAGTACAAAAAAGCTAATAATTCACAATTTTTTGTGAATTATAGCGAAAGTTAACTCAGTAAAGGGTAAATTCACAGTATTATGTGAATTAGTAAATTAATAGGCATGAACCTAATAAATTCACAATAAACTATGAATTTAGGTAATTGAAAATTTCACTCTCTTTTTAATCAAAGTGTAATGGGGGTTTACAAAGCGTAACTTGGGTAGAGTGTAACGAAACCCAACAAGGGAAAGGCGGCTTTGCTCAATAGCAATGCGCTAAAGGCTCAATAGGCAATAAGTGAATCGTTTATTACTAAACATAGCTTGGAATTAAAGGGTATTAAAAGAGTAGCATCCATGCCACTGCAAGTGCGATATTAATAAAAATTAAGAGCTTGGTTGCGAAGGTTGATACTTATTAACGAGAATGTGCTGCAAACTTTTAAGTGCCCGCTTTATCGCTTGCAGCATACTTCTTCCCTTTGTATTTACATTAATACTGGGTAGCCCAGGTAAAAGAATATTAATTTTGCATTGCTGCAAAGTGCCGTGGCGCTCACTTGAAAGATCATTTATTTGAATCTCTACTTTACGAATATTTAAAGCATGTTTTGCCAATTGTCTTTTTATCAACTTCAAAAGCGACATCTTTTCACTTGCGTTAATTATCTTGTTTTTAACTGTAAGTTTTAGCTTCATGCAATGACACCTTTTAATAGTAACTATGTTGCAGGCATGACTGTAATCTACTAACTTAGTGGCAAAGGAAAAAGCTGATTATTTCTTACTTTAAAACAGGTATTTTCGAATGATTACCAACATTAACTACAATCACTTATATTATTTTTGGCAGGTAAGTAAGCACGGCAGTATTGCTGCGGCGAGTAAAATACTTAATTTAACGCCGCAAACGGTCAGCTCGCAAATTACTAACTTAGAGCAACGATTAGGAAAACCACTGTTTGTTCGCCAAGGGCGAGGCCTACAGTTAACGGAGTTTGGCCATGTAACCCAGCAATATACCAATGATATGTTTGCTATTGCCCATGAATGGCTAGAAACCACGCAAGGTGATACCACGCACTATTCACGAACGTTAAAGGTCGGTATTTCAGATGTGTTGCCTAAATCACTGGTGTCGAAGTGGCTAGCGCCTTTAATTAATAACGAGCGTATTACCAACTTACACTGTATTGATGGCCAACAAGATGAGTTGCTGGCACAAATGGCGATTCATAAGCTCGACTTAGTGTTAGCCGATAAACCACTCGATACTACCTTGCCATTTAAGGCATTTTGCCATGAAATAGGCAAAAGCCAAATCGCGCTTTTTGGTAACAAAACATGGTATTCGCAATTACATAAGCAGTTTCCGCAGTCTTTAAATAACAAGCCTTTAGTGCTCCCCGCAAAAGAAAGCCCTGTCGCACGCGCTATTTATTATTGGCTACAAGAACAAGATATTGAAATGACAATAGCTGGCCATGTTGATGACAGCGCATTAATGAAATCGCTTGGCGAGCAAGGGTTTGGTATATTCCCCGCGCCGATTTTAGTAAGAGCCGAAGTAGAGCGCCATTACGACGTTAATTACATTGGTACAATTGATAATGTTTATCAGCATTACTATGCCTTTACGCCCGACAGACTCATTAAAGACAGTATTTATGATGAATTTATAAAGCACGCTCAAACAACGTAAGCTTATCGCTATAAGTCATGTACATATTAATTGGCTTAATTAAGTGCTCTATTTTTAAATACAAAGTGGTATTTATAACAAAGTAAAAACTTCGTCATTTAGCTTTATATTAAACTTTCAACGCGGGTCATGCGATACTTAAATCCATAAATAAATTAGATTTTATAACTAAGTAGACTTACCAGCACCAACGATAAGCACGTTCTAAAAGTATTGAATAATATTCAGGTTTTATATGAATAAACTGCAGGGCTTGCTATTTTAAATGGAAGTTCAGATGGCTAAAGTGTGTTTTACCTCTTGTCACTTATTAATCAGTGCTGTTAATTTAGTTAATTCACTTAAGCGTGAATCTGGCTCATGTTTTACCTGAAATAAACCCGTTTTTCTTTATGCTGATTACCGCGTATAAATTTATTAACTCTGCAAAGCAGCACGACTGCTTAACCGTTATATCGGTTTACAGCCAGTTAATAAAAGCAGTAACAACTCAAATTGAAAGGATACGGCTATGAGCACTGATCTTACATTTACGATTAAAAGCACTAACTTGGATGAAAACTACCATCCATCAAATAACACACGTATTACGACCAATTTCGCTAATTTAGCAAGGGGTGAAAGTCGCCACCAAAACCTGCGTAATACCCTAAAAATGATCAACAACCGCTTTAATGCACTGGCCAGTTGGGATAACCCACAAGGGGATCGTTACGAGGTTGAGCTCAAGATCATTTCGGTTGATTTAGACATTACTAGCAGTGGTCAGGCATTTCCGTCAATTGAGGTATTAAAAACCAATATTATTGACCGCCAAACCAACGAGCGAATTGAAGGCATGGTGGGTAATAACTTTTCATCGTATGTGCGCGACTACGACTTTAGCGTGTTATTACTTGAGCATAACAAAAGCAAACCGCAATTTAGTATCCCCGATAACTTTGGTGACTTACACGGCAAGTTGTTTAAATGCTTTGTAAACTCAAATACCTATAAACAGCACTTTAAAAAGCCACCGGTTATTTGTTTAAGCGTATCTGATAACAAAACTTATCAGCAAACCGAAAACTTACACCCTATTTTAGGCGTAGAGTATCAGCCTAATGAGTCGTCGTTAACTGAGCAATATTTTAAAAAAATGGGCTTACAAGTGCGCTACTTTATGCCACCAAATAGCGTTGCACCGTTAGCGTTTTACTTTTTTGGTGACCTACTTAACGACTACAGCAACCTTGAACTAATTAGCACCATTAGCACCATGGAAACGTTTCAAAAAATTTATCGTCCAGAAATTTATAACGCCAACGCCGCCGCAGGTAGCCGTTATAAACCTAATTTAAAAAATGACGACCATTCGTTAACGCAAATTGTGTATGACCGCGCAGAGCGAGGTCAATTAGCGGTTGAGCAAGGCAAATTTACTGAGCAGCACTTTATTAAGCCTTATCAGTCAGTATTGCAGCAGTTCTCAGCAAGTATCGCTTAATCACACAACAAAATTACAGGCAGCATTTATTATGAAAAAACTATTACCTACTTCATCAGCAGGCAGCTTGCCAAAACCGTCATGGCTTGCTGAGCCCGAAACCTTATGGTCACCGTGGAAATTACAAGGTAGCGAGCTGGTAGATGGCAAACACGACGCCCTGCGTATTTCCCTGCACAAGCAACAAACCGCAGGCGTAGATATAGTCAGCGATGGCGAACAAACTCGCCAACACTTTGTAACCACCTTTATTGAACACTTAAATGGCGTTGATTTTGAAAACCGTAAAACAGTTAAAATTCGCGACCGTTACGACGCCAGCGTACCCACAGTAGTTGGCCCTGTGTCTCGTACTAAATCGGTATTTGTTGAAGACGCCAAGTTTTTACGCCAGCAAACCAGCCAACCAATTAAATGGGCACTGCCTGGGCCAATGACCATGATTGACACTCTGTATGACGATCACTATAAAAGCCGTGAAAAACTAGCTTGGGAATTTGCTAAAATACTCAACCAAGAAGCCAAAGAACTAGAAGCCGCGGGGGTTGATATAATTCAATTTGATGAACCCGCTTTTAATGTGTTTTTTGATGAAGTAAACGACTGGGGCATAGCCTGCCTTGAGCGAGCCATAGAAGGGTTAAAATGCGAAACCGCCGTGCATATTTGCTACGGCTACGGCATTAAAGCCAACACCGATTGGAAGAAAACCCTCGGCACCGAGTGGCGACAATACGAAGAAGTATTCCCTAAGCTGCAAAAATCGAGTATTGATATTATTTCGTTAGAGTGCCAAAACTCACATGTACCCATTGAGCTACTCGAACTGGTGCGCGGTAAAAAAATAATGGTAGGCGCAATCGATGTAGCCACCAATACCATAGAAACCCCTGAAGAGGTGGCAAAAACCTTGCGCGAAGCGCTTAAATACGTGGATGCCGACAAGCTCTACCCCTGCACCAACTGCGGTATGGCACCCCTGCCCCGCGACATCGCAAACGGCAAACTCAACGCTTTAAGCAAAGGCGCAGAGCTAGTACGTAACGAGCTATTAGCAGCAAATGTTGCTTAATTTTTGTTACAGCTGATGCAAAAAGCCACACTTTAACACATGTTGAAGTGTGGCTTTTTTAATCAAAATGGTGAGGGGGGTTACAGTTAAAATGCAAGGTTAAAGGCAAAAGGTGTTAGGTAAAAGGTTTAAGTTCGTTGAGTGTTGGTTGGATTTAGAGCAACAAACCTAGTAAAAATAGTTAAATTTAACCGAGCCGTAAGGTAGTACTGGTTGAGTGGAAAGTGCCTCTTGCAGACTATCAGGATCTATAATGTCTGAAGTCAAGATTTGACCCCCTTTGACTTGACCCCCTTTGACTGACCCTCTGACTTCTGGAGGTAATACTGTCATAGAGCGCTTTTTTGGTAATTTAAAGCATGATTGGTTATTCAAAGTACATCAGTCAACGAGAGTGTTTATGAAAAAGGCGTGGCTGCATACATTAAATATAACAACTTAGAGCGCCTGCATTCAGCGAAGAATGATCTATCGCTTTGAAAGTTTAAAATTATCAAGTTAAATTTTCCAGCTTTAGTTGAAAAGAACTGGTTCAAAGTCTAGTGTTTAAGGGATTAAGTAAAGCATGTTTAAGGAAAGTTCATGAATATATTAAAAATAAAAATTATCGTAGCATTTTGCTTTACCTTTTTCTTTATAAACAAAGTATATGCAAGCGGTCTTACCGCGGCATACTCATGTTCAAACTGTGATTATCAGGGGGCAGTAAACCTCGCTCAGAGTTTGTATATTAGTCCGAATTGTAATGAAGAAAATCTACAAGGTGGTCAAATATTTTTAGGAACAACTACTTTTCAGTGTTACAGCAATCCTAGAACGCTCATCATTGCAAATCCAATTACAAGAGACGCATTCAAATTTGTGGTGACTACTGAACAAGTTTCTAGTTTTAGCAATACTTACAACGTTCTTGTTAGTGATCAAGTATTGACCGTGACAGAATCGCAAGCATTAGAGACCTTTTACAATATCGATGCAGACTTTAGAGAGGCCGTAACCTCCTTTGCCGCTACCTCTGTTACGAATTCGCAAGTGCAAAAACAAGAATCCTTTTACAATAAAAATGCATTTGTATTGAACAGCAATGCGTCAACATTGAATAACAATGAAACAAATTGTGATGTACATCCAGCCAATTTTTTGTTTAACCCATCGTTTGGAAGAGATTTATACGAATCACTTACTAATGATATCAGTTCACAAATAGGTTACAGGCAAACGTGGACAGATTTTACGTCTTCTCAATCTATCACCGGTAGCGGATTAACTGTATCTAATAACGGAGTTGGAATACAAGTAAACTTATCGAGAGATATCAATAAAGTTTATGCATCTCAGGTTTACGGAAGCTCCAATAACTTACTAAACTTTGAAGTAACATATCATGGTGATACATTTATAGGTGACCGAAGCTTTCAATATACTCCCCCACTTGATATTGGCTATTTGCCGGACAGAGTGCTCAAACTTAATTTTACATTTTTGCCTGGCTCATCGAGAATTGATGGGTATCCTGTAAGCTTTTTTTCTAGGTCTAATTTAAACTTCCAAAGTGAAGGTATGTCTGAGTGTCTTCAACAAATATTGGAGCAGAATTCAAACTCAACCCGGAGAATACTCGTTAACCCAGACGGGACAGGCACAGTTGTAGGCGCAAGTGGTACAGGAGGGTCTCTTGATTCAGGTGGTACTGCTGTCACAATACCTGGTATCTACCGAAATATGGGGGGTTGTCATATTGTCGAGCTTGTTGTAGTGGTAGAGTACCCGGATGGTACTGTTAGCAGCAGCGTAAGTGCTAGATGGTTAGATTGTTAAAGGTCTTTGCCGAATAACGTCATGATTGTTGAAAAGCATTTGTGCGAAGTTAGTTAGCAATCATAGCGTTTGAATCTTAGGACTGTATCCAAGTGTTCTTATCATTTAAACTCACTTTAAATATGACTACGCACTCAGTAATGACATCGATTGGTGTGAATATGCATCATTCACGCATATGAATTAAGTCAGTTTAATTAAAACCAAAGCGGTCAAAAACTAAAGGGATCAGACCAAAGAGAGACAAAAAAGTTATTGGCAAACCAGTTTTTCTTATTTTAACTTTTAGGTAAAGGCTAATACGCTGGGGGCGACTTTTGTAATTTACTTTTTAAAGTTGCTAGTTAGCTAGCAAGGTGAGCCTTATGAAAATAAGATTGGCTAACCGCTAACTACTAACTATTAACTATTAACTATTAACCTTAACGCTTTCTTTGAATTAATAGCTATCCCAATATGGGGTGTCTCCGAAGTATTTGCTTGAAAAATCAACAAACGCGCGTACTTTACTCGGTAAAAATTGCCTGTTTGCATACACCATGTAAAGCCCCATAGGCTCGGGTTCAAGGTGTTGTAAAATACGTATTATTTTTCCTTGGGCTAATGCCTCACCTGCGATAAAAGTAGGTTGCATGGCAATGCCGCCGCCTGCTATGGCTGCGTTTAGTAATATATCGCCATTGTTAGCCACTAAATTACTATTAAGTTTAAACTCACCTTTTAGCTGATCTACACCTGCAAGCATTTTTGTTGGCTCTGCGTTGGCGTAGCGCAAAAAGTTATGTTGTTGCAGCTCTTGTAATGTAGTGGGTGTGCCGTGCTGTTTTAAATATGCCGGCGATGCAAATACCGCTAACTGTATAGGCGCTATTTTTTTAGCAATAAGGGATGAGTTTTTTAACACGCCTATACGCAATGCTATATCAATGCCTTGCTCAACTATATCTATAAATTGGTCTGTTAGTTTTAAATCTAACTTTAAATTTGGGTACTGTTTTTGGAACTCAACCAGCAGTGGTGCTAAATGCCTTGTACCAAACGACATAGGCGCGCTAATACTTAATACGCCAGATACACTGGTGCTTAAATTATTAAGAGAGTTTTCCATATCATCAATATCAATAATAACTTGCTGGCAGCGCTTAAAATACTGAACACCCGCTTCGGTAGGGCTTACTTTACGTGTAGTGCGGTGCAGTAAACGAGTATGTAAATTATCTTCTAGGGCTGAAACATATTTACTAACTAACTGAGGAGAAATATCGAGCTTTTCGGCAGCTTTAGAAAACGAACCTTCTTGCACAACGGCTAAAAAGGTTTTCATGGTGGTAAGCTTGTCCATAATTAACAACAATTTGTTTTTAATATATAAATAAATAGCATATTTATCGTCAAAATAAAAACCAATATAGTGCTTAAACTCATTGTTAGTTAAGGTTTTTAGTATGACTCAGCCCGCATTATTTTTATCTCATGGTTCACCAATAATGGCTATAGAGCAATCGGCTACTGCTAATTTTATAGCGTCTTTGGGGCAGTCACTTAATACACCCAGTGCTATTGTGGTTTTTTCAGCGCATTTTGATCAAGCAAGCAATATTAAAATTACCGCAGGGGCAGCACCTAAAACTATTCACGACTTTTATAACTTTCCAGCTCAAATGTACAACATACATTATCGCGCTCCTGGTTCGCCAAAACTTGCCAATACTATTGCTAATTATTTTAATAGCGAACGGCTGAATGCGGTACTTGATAAAGAGCAAGGGTGGGATCACGGTGTGTGGATCCCATTACGTTTAATGTACCCACACGCTAATATTCCTATTGTGCAGGTGTCTATTAATACCCGCTTAGGCGCAAAAACTATGTATAAATATGGCCAGTTACTTGCTCCGCTTCGTGAGCAAAATATATTAATTATTGGCTCCGGCGGTATTAGCCATAACCTAGCTGAAATATTTAAAACCCCGGCTACCCCAAACCGAGTGCCCATGGTAAAAGCATTCACCCATTGGGTTGAACAAACGCTTTTAGCGCACGATATTCCTAAACTATTAAATTACTTAACCGAGGCGCCATTCGCCTTATTTAACCACCCTACACAAGAGCACTTTTTATCATTATTTGCTGCTATGGGTGCAGGGGGCAGCTATATTGAAAAGATTCATGAGCAAACCGAAATGGATATTTTAGCGCTTGATGCATATAAATTTTATTAATTTGAGCAAGTGTTCAAATTAAGTTAAGCTGGTAGTCACTAATCTACAAGTATCTTAAATTTTTGGGAGTAAATATGGCAACCACACTCGCATTTGACGTATACGGCACGCTTATAAATACCCATGGTGTGCTTACATTACTTAAAGATATGATTGGCGATAACGCACAAAACTTTTCAAATACATGGCGTGAAAAACAGTTGGAATATTCGTTTAGGCGCGCCTTAATGCAAAACTATGTTCCGTTTTCAGTTTGTACTAAACAGGCACTTGATTACGCGTGTTTAGCGCATAAAACACAGCTTGGTGACGATCAAAAACACCAATTGCTTGAGCAATATAAAACGTTACCCGCCTTCGACGATGTTAAAAAAGGGCTTGAGCAACTTAAAGCACAAAATTACCGATTGTTTGCGTTTTCTAATGGCGCGGCCGCTGCGGTAAATACCTTACTCGAAACGGCTGGTATTATTGAGCTTTTTGAAGGCGTTGTAAGCGCCGACGACATTAAAACTTTTAAGCCAAACCCGGGTGTTTACAGCCATTTTTTACGCGAGGCAAATTCAACGGGTGCAAATACGTGGCTTATTTCGAGTAACCCTTTTGATATAACCGGCGCTATTTCGCATGGTATGCGCGGTGCGTGGATAAAACGCTCAGAAGACTCTATTTTTGATCCATGGGAAATTCAACCAATTACCACAGCAACCGATTTAGTTGATTTAAAGACCAAATTGGTGAGCTAATTAACATTGCCTTTAATGCACTTATTGGTGCAAAGCCAAGGTTTTATTAAAAGGTTTTAGGGCGTTGCTGTTAACGCCCTTATTTTTAAGTATTTTTAAATACCCAACCTTCCCCTTTTTATGCATTTTATTCAAATTACACATAAACTCGACTTCCAAACTTTTAATATAAAACGTGTTTACATTATTTCTAATGTAATTTTTTGTAATTAATTATCCATTTCTTAACCCGAAAAAAACATAGAAGTAATCCATTTTCATTATTGTAAATAAAAATCATTACCATTAAGATCCTTGAACCCAAAATGAGTACCAAGGAGCGAAATATGTCACAATTACAAACTGCACAGCTCAGCCCTATCCAAAACCAAGCTATATTTGAGAAAAATGGCCTTCCGCCGCAATTTAATCTTGATCAATTTATTAATTATCAAATAGCGTCGTTGCAGGGGCTTTCGGCTGTGCAACAAGCTATGGCAAAAGCGCAAAAGCCGTTTTCTGGCGTGTCTGTTAATACACTTGCCGCCACTGTTAATGATGTAGATTTAGCCAAACCTCTCGCTGATTTTCCTGCTGTATTAAACGAGCTTAAAAGCGTGTATTTGGATCACGCTGTGTATTTTCATCATCCGCGTTACATGGCGCATTTAAATTGCCCTGTTACGTACCCTGCGGTTGTGGCAGAGCACATAATTGGCGCAATCAATACCTCGGTAGACACGTGGGATCAAAGCGCTGGCGCGACTCTTATTGAGCAAAAATTAATTGATTGGAGCTGTGAAAAAGCAAAATTACCGAGCACTGCCGATGGCGTTTTTACAAGTGGTGGTACGCAATCGAATTTAATGGCTATGCTTGTTGCACGCGAAGTCGCAGTGAGCCGTTATGCCCCTGAGCATCAAGTAAAACTTCAAGGTTTGCCAAACGTTGCCTCGCGTTTTCGTATTTATTGCTCAGAGGTTGCGCATTTTAGTATTCAAAAGGCTGCGGCGTTATTGGGCTTAGGTTATAACGCGGTAGTGCCTGTGGCTACAAACAGCAAAATGCAAATGGATATGGATGCGCTTAACCACGCAATTGAGGATTCTAAAGCAAAGGGCGATTTACCTATCGCTGTGGTAATTACCGCAGGTACAACCGATTTTGGCTCAATTGACCCTATTGAAGACATAGCAAAACTTGCTAAAAAAGAGCAGCTTTGGTGCCATGTTGATGGCGCATACGGCGGCGGGTTACTAGTAAGCGAGCATCACCGAAGTGCTTTAAACGGCATAGAAAAAGTAGATTCAATTACCATTGATTACCATAAATCATTTATGCAGCCGGTTAGCTGCAGTGCCTTTTTGTTAAGTGACAAACGCCACTTTAGCCATATTACACTCTACGCCGACTACCTTAACCCATTAGCGGAGGCCGGTAATGGCACGCCAAATTTAGTTGATAAAAGCTTACAAACCACACGCCGTTTTGATGCCTTAAAACTTTGGTTAACACTGCGTACTATGGGGGAAGCGCCACTTGGTCGAGCGTTTGATAAAGTAATTGGCCTTGCTCGTCAAACCCATATAGTGCTTAACGAGCACCCTGATTTTGACGTTATAAATTACCCAGAGCTTAGCGCGCTGGTATTTCGCTTTGCGCCAGAGGCGCTAAAACATAACCCCGATTTACTCGACACCCTAAACCTGCAGGTACGGCAAACATTTTTAAAAACTGGTGATGCCATGATTGCGCGCACCAAAATTAACGGCCGTCATTATCTTAAATTTACGTTACTTAATGCCCAGTGCCAATTGAGCGATGTGCGCGCAGTGCTTGAGCAAATTAGCACTATTGCGTGGCAAACGTATAAGGAGCAACAATAATGAGCAACCAACCTTATGACTTTATAGCCATTGGCCTTGGCCCGTTTAATTTATCGTTAGCGTGTTTAAGTGAACCACTAGAAGGCGTTAAAAGCTTATTTTTAGAGCAGCGTAGCCAATTTGATTGGCACCCAGGCATGATGCTAGAAGGTGTTACTTTGCAAACGCCATTTATGTCTGACTTGGTGACCCTTGCCGATCCTACTAGCCAGTACAGTTTTTTAAATTATGCCAAGCTTAATAATCGCTTATACCCATTTTATATTCGCGAGAGCTTTTTTTTACTGCGTAAAGAATACAACCTATATTGCCAGTGGGTGTGCTCGCAGTTGAGTAACGTAAGCTTTGAGCAAAGTGTAACTAAGGTTGAATTTTGCCAGCAAACTCAGTGCTATACCCTTACCTGTAAAACCCCAAACGGGGAGCAACACTATGTTACGCGCCACTTAGTACTTGGCACCGGCCCTGCACCATATATTCCTGATTGTGCAGTGCAAAGTAATTCTAATAACGTAATGCACAGTAGCGACTTTTGCCACCGCCTTGATGAGCTAAAATCTGCTAAGCGCGTAACGGTTGTGGGAGCAGGACAAAGTGCTGCCGAAATTTATCACACCCTATTACAACAAGCGGTGCCACAAGGTTTGCAACTAGATTGGATTGCGCGATCGCCGCGTTATTTTCCGCTGGAGTACACCAAACTCACCCTTGAGATGACCTCACCTGAATATGTTGATTACTTTTATAATTTAAAAACAGAGCAACGAGATTGGCTTAATCAAAATCAAAAAAACCTATTTAAAGGCATTAATGGCGATTTAATTAACGACATTTTTGACACCCTTTACGCGCAAAGCCTAGATGGGCCCATTTCTACCACATTTAAAACTAACAGCAAGCTTACTAATACACGTAAAAGTGCTGGTCGCTTAGTCACTGAGTTTTATCATCAAGAGCTAAATGAAGCCTTTGAAATAAAAACCGATTACTTAATTTGTGCCACGGGCTTTAAATACAAGCGCCCTGCTTTTTTAAATTCTATTGCGCAGCAGCTCCCAGAAGATGAACAAGGCCGCTATTTAGTTAGCCGCGAGTATGCGGTAGATAGCGACCAAAAACGTATATTTGTACAAAATGCAGAGCAGCACACCCATGGTTTTGTAACCCCCGATTTAGGCATGGCGTGTTATCGCAACAGTATAATTTTGCGCGAAATACTCGGTTATGCGCCGTATCAGGTTGAGCAAAAAATTGCTTTTCAGTGTTTTGATTTAAGCGATGTAGAAACCCATTCACAGCAAAAGAGTAACGCCGCATGAGTTTACGTTTAGCACTTATTTTGCTTACGGTTATTTCGGTGGTGTGCGACACCTTATTACTGCCGTTTTATCCGCAATTTTTTGCCAGCGAATTTTCTGTAAGTAACCCCACACTAATTGGGGTGTTTGTAGCTAACTGTTGTATTACCGTTATGCTCGCGCTGCCCCTGTGGGCAAAGGTTGCCAAAAAATACCACGAACTGGCTCTTTGGCTTGTAACGCAAGTGATTGCCGCCTGCTTTGGTTTGCTTTGTTATTTTGCAACTAATGTGTGGGAATTTTGGTTTTATTATCAGCTTATGTTGGTGCTTAAAGCCAGTTACCTGCTTATTTACCCGTTTGCACTGCGTTTAGAGCAGCAAAGTAAGCACCTTTCTATTATTGGCTTGTTTTCGGTACTTATGCACTTTGGCGCTATTGGTGGCGCGTTAGTAGGCGGGTACTTTTTTAGTTTAAATGAACCGCGTTATGCACTGTTATTAAGTGCTGCGGGCGATGTAATACAAGTGTTGCTATGTGCCTATTTAATGGTGAGCTTAAAGCTAGGTATTTATCAGCAAGCGATTGAAAGCGAAAAACCGCGCACTCGCACACCTTACTTTATTTGGCAATTTTGTTTTATAAGCGTGGTTGTTTACTTTAGCGCCTTTTTAATTAGGCCATTTTTTACGACCCATTGGCAAGGAATGAGCGCGCAAAGCAGTGCGTTTCAAAGTGCGCTTGTGTACGCCATTCCTGCTTTTTCAGCCCTACTAATGCTGTTGTTTAACCACTTTAGGCAGCACTTACCTCTTCCTACGCTTAGCCGCACAAGCACATTATTGTGCGCGCTTATTTTTGGCGCTATTGGGCTTTATTTACAGGCGCAAGAGTCGGTGTGGTTAGTTGTCAGCTCGCGCATTCTATACGGTATAGCGCTGTTTCAAGTAATGGTTTTATTGGAGGTTATGTTATTTGCTAAAAGTGAGCCTGCTCACTACGGCAGTGATTTTGCCAAAGTGCATGTTGCGCAAAATATTGGCGTTATTATAGCGTCGTTATTGGTGGGTATGAGTGTGGAATATTTTAATACAACCGTCCCTTTTTACTTTGCAGCCATTGGCTTTGCAAGCCTTGGCGCTATTTTGCTATGGCGGGTTAAATTTGTTGGCCGCACTGCACACACACCCACTTGATAATTAAACGTTTTAGGAGTTTTTATGTATTTTTCATCTTTTGTAACCACGTTACAACACACAGGTAATGTGACTATGCGGTTACTACAGCAAAGCGACATGCCTATTATTTGCCAGTGGCTTACTCTACCTTATGCGCATTTTTGGGGTATGAGTAAACAAGCCCCCGAGCAAATATGCAGCGCCTACCAAGATATAATAAACAACCCGCATCATCATGCGTATGTTATTGAGCAAAATAATGAGCTACTTGCCCTTGTTGAGCTTTACAGCCCAATGCACGACAAACTACTCGCAGCCGCCTATGAGGTAATGCCAAACGATACGGGCATGCATATTTTACTTGCCCCAAATACACAGCCTAAACGCCATTTTAGTTTTGAAATAATGCAGTGCGTATTGCACAGTATTTTTATCCATAACGATAATGCGCGGGTAGTGGTAGAGCCCGATATTACCAATAGTAAAATTCATACCTTAAATAAGCGTTTAGGCTTCGTGCATACTAAGCAAATAACCCTTGGTGATAAAAACGCATACCTTGGGTTTTGTAATAAAGCCGCGTTTGAAACGCATGTAAATTTACATCACAAAACCCAAGCGCATATAAATTCTGACTATGTAAAGTTTGATCACTGGCAGTGGGCAAACAGGCACTTACAAAGTAAAGCCATTAGCGAGCTTGTACACGAGCGATTATTGGTTGCAGAGCAAACCCCACATGGTTTTAAAGTCAATATTGAAGGGGGTTACTTTTTATTTAATGGCCGTGCTATGGCGCTTAACCACATAGATATAGACGAGCCAAGTTTATGTTTTTATGACCTTAACAATGAGCAAGTAGCGCTTGATGTACTGCACTTTTTTAGTGTGCAAGGCCCTGCGCTGGGTTTAACTGGAGAACGTTTAGCCACCTACCTCGAAGAGCTTAACGCCACACTTGCCAGTGCCTGTTATAAACGCGAAAACAACACGCTTAGCGCAGCCGAACTTGCGAAATTAGGGCTGCAACAAATAGAGGCTGCAATGAGCGAAGGCCACCCTGCATTTGTGGCTAATAATGGCCGAATTGGTTTTAGCAAAAGCGACTTTTTACGCTATGCGCCAGAAGTGGGTAAACCGTTTAAAGTGCTGTGGTTAGCGGCGCACAAAACAGTATGTGACTTTGCTTATAGTGAATACTTTAGTGACTACCCAAGCCATATTAGTGGCGAGCTTGATTTAACCACTCGTGATGCATTTAACAAAGCGCTAAAAGCGCAAAATCTAAACCCCGACGACTACGTATTTATGCCGGCCCATCCGTGGCAGTACCAGCATAAATTAAGTGTGGTGTTTGCCAACGAGTTAGCCAATAACCGCTTAGTGTATTTAGGTGAAGGCGACGATTTATATCAAGCGCAGCAATCTATTCGTACGTTATATAACTGCTCGCACCCGCATAAACCTTATTTAAAAGTGGCGCTGTCTATTTTAAATATGGGCTTTATGCGCGGGCTTTCGCGCGCTTATATGGCGGTTACTCCGGCCATAAATGATTGGGTGTTTAATAAAGTAAACCACGACCCAACACTTAGCGCGTGTAGCTTTACAGCACTTAGAGAGTACGCCACGTTAGGGTATGCGCATCACACCTTTGAGCAAAGTGCACTCGGTGATACGCCGTATCGTAAAATGTTTGCGTGTTTATGGCGCGAAAACCCAAACCATAATTTACAAAATAATGAACAGCTCACCACCATGGCCGCATTGCTGCACCTAGATAACAAGGGTAAAAGTATGGCAGGTGCATTAATAGATCAAAGTGGTTTAAGCACACATGCTTGGCTGCAAAGCTATTTTAGCGCCTACCTTATTCCCTTAGTGCATTGTTTTTATGCCCATAAATTAGTGTTTATGCCCCACGGCGAAAACCTCATTTTAAAGCTTAAAAATTCAGTCCCTGTGGGCGCTTACATGAAAGACATAGGCGAAGAAGTTGCGCTGCTTAATAGCACTGAGTCTTTGCCTGAGGAGGTGTCGCGTATTCATATTGCTATGCCTAAAGAGCTTGAATTACTAAGTATATTTACCGATGTATTTGACTGCTTTTTTAGATACCTAGTCGCTATTTTAGTAAGAGAAGCGCGCATTACCGAACAAGATTTTTGGCAAGGCGTTGCGCAAAGTGTAAACGCGTATCAACAAGCCAACCCTGCCTTAAATGAGCGCTTTAAAGAGTATGACTTTTTTAGTGATGAATTTGCACACTCTTGCTTAAACCGCTTACAGCTTGGCAATAATAAGCAAATGGTTGATTTAACCGACCCCGCAGGCAGCTTACAGTTTGCAGGAAATTTAGATAACCCGGTATCGGCAAAGCTGTATGGCTAAGCCTAATACCCTTTCGCACTTTTTGTTTTGCCCAAATGAGCCTGTTGCTCCCGCTCATCCAAGCTTAGATTTAGTGCGCAAATTAGCGGTTCATTGCAAGGCGCATTACCCCCATGCGCCTACGCAGTTTATTAACCGGCATTTATATTTGCAGCTTTGTTGGCAAGCTATTTATGCCTATTGTTATTGGCATACGTGCAAACACAACGCGCATGATCCAATGCAGTTACAGTTAAAAATAAGCGGCGCGTATAGCCGAGGGTTTACCCTTACAGGCGTGCCTTTATTAAGTAAAGCTGAGCAAAATAATGCACTTGTTGAATTTGTAAGCTGTGTAGGAAAGTGGATAAATACCAAGTATGCGCTGGGTACAAAAGAGCAAGGCCGGTTGTTAATCGACACGCTTAACAGCGCATTTGAGCGCGCTCATAGCTTAAATTTAGCAAGTGCTGAGCACATTACACATTGCCATCAACAGCTACACAATTTAATCAGTAATCACTTTAATTTACACACCCCATTTAAATTAACGCCTAAGCGCTTAACGTGCTGTCGTTATTATTTAGCAGGTTATAACAAATGCCAAACCTGCCCAAAAAAGGATACTAGAACCAATGAACACACGTCTTAAAACGATTGACCTTGCCCGAGGTGCGAGCGTTTTTATTATGATATTAGTCCACACTTTATGGATGTACTCGAGCACAACGCTTCAAAGTGAGAGCCTATTTGGCGCTGTTATTCATATACTTGGCAAAGGCACAGCCTCGTTTTTGGTGGCAATGGGGCTATCTATGGCACTTTCGCGTAGGCAAACACCCATGTTATTAATTAAGCGTGGCATACAGCTTTTACTACTTGCATATTTAATGAATGCGGCAAAGTTTTGGCTACCCATTGAGGTATTTAACACCATGCCCGAGGCATTTATAAATGCGTACGGCTGGCAAAGTCCGCTCAGTGCGGGGCAATTACAATTTATGGTACTCACAGGTGATATTTTACAACTTGCCGGAGTAAGCTTATTGCTGTTTGGGGCACTTAATATTGCCCGTTGGAAAACCGCATGGATTGCATGCTTAGCCATTGCTATTGCACTTGTAAGCCAGTTTGTAAGGGGGCAGCAGTTTGCGCTTTCGCCTTATATTAGCGATTTGTTTTTTGCTAATAACTACCAAGTTTATTTTCCGGTGTTTCCGTGGATAAGCGCTATATTAACCGGCTACGTGCTTGGGCGTTTATACATAAATAGTCAGTATAGTGCTGCGTATTTATTTAGTGTATGCGCAAAGTTAGGTGCTGCATTATTAATTATTGGTACAGCATGGCTTATTACTGATTTTAAGGGACAGTTTGGAAATTTTTTCCATTTAAATGGCGGCGGTATTATTTATTTAATCGGTTTAAATTTATTTGGATTAGCGGTAATAGAGTATGTATTTGCTAATAAATTCAACGGCCCTATTACACGGGCTCTTTTGTATGCGAGCAAACATGTAACGGCCCTTTACATTATTCAATGGATGCTAATTTGCTGGCTTATGGGCGTGTTTGGTTATCACACTCAGTCACTATGGCCAACACTGTGCTTAATGGGCCTTATGGGTTTACTAACCTTTGCAGTGCACAAAGTGTATTTGCAAACTAAGCAAAACATACTCGCAATTAAGCAAAAGCCTAAGCGCACAGCTTAAGTTGTAAAGGGGCTTTACGGCTGAAATAAAAGCACCCTAGCCTGCCTTTATTGCTTCAATTACTGTATTCATGCGCTTTGCCATTGGCCTATTTCGGTGATGGCACACATAAATATTTTCGCTAATCGGATTAGCTAAGTGGTGCGTTTTAATTAGCGCAGGTTTATTAAATGCGCTAACGGCATGCGCAGGTAAAACCGTAAAACCTAGCCCTAAACTTACCGGCTCCAGTATTAAACTTATCTGGTTAGAAAACCCCGTGCGCTTAATTTGATCAACATGTTCAAACTCACTGTAGTTTTCGCTTAGTAGGAGCTGTGCGTGGTGTTTTGCATCGGGGTGGCCAATAAAGCCAAGCTCACATAAGACCTCCCACGTTGGGTTTTTAATATGTGCGGGGGTGACAAGTAATAAGGCTTCTTTACCAATTTTGTGGCTGGTAACTTCGCTAAGCGTCGGAGCTTGAGTTAAAAAGCCTATGTCGGCACTGTGGTTTGCCACAGCTTGCTCTACACTTGTATTGGGTGCAAAGCGATAATCAATATTAAGCTCGGTATGCTTTGCCTGCAGCGCTAATAATTGGCTATAAAATTGTAGCCCACAACTACCAGGCGATTGTATTTTTACCAAGCCGCTGTAAGGCGAATCATCTTTTAATTGTTGTTCTAAAAATTGCCATTCCTTTAATAACAAGCTGCCTTGTTGATACAAGTTTTGCCCATGTACGGTAAGGGTAAATTGTTTGCCGTGGCGCTCTAATAGCGCGCAGTTTACTTGCTGCTCTAGCTTTTTAATGTGCTGACTTACGCCCGATTGGGTCATAAAAAGACGCTCGGCGGTTTGGGTAAAGTGATTTACCTCAACCAAAGTACAAAACGTGTTTAACCATGTTGGATTTATCATTACAAAACGTACTCAAAATGATGATTAATGATAATTTTACTTAATATTGTTCAATTCGTAAACTAACTCCATCAACTAGTCACAAGATAAGTCACAAGTTAAAGAGGAAGTATTATGAGTCATACATATCCACGTAGTTTTTCGCACATTGGTATTTCGGTTCCCGACGTTGAAAAAGCAGTCGAGTTTTACACTAAGGTTATGGGTTGGTACACAATAATGAAACCGACTTTAATTACCGAAGACAAAAGCCCAATTGGCGAAATGTGTACAGAAGTATTTGGCGAAAAGTGGGAAAAATTCAAAATAGCGCACCTATCTACAGGGGATCGTATTGGTGTCGAAATTTTCGAATTTAAAAACCAAGAAAACCCAAAAGACAATTTTGAATACTGGAAAACAGGCATCTTTCATTTTTGTGTTCAAGACCCTGATGTAGAAGGTTTAGCCGAGCGTATTGTAGAAGCTGGCGGTAAAAAACGTATGCAAGCCCCTCGTTATTACTACCCGGGTGAAAAGCCGTACCGCATGATCTACATGGAAGACCCGTTTGGTAACATCCTTGAGATTTACAGCCACAGCTACGAGCTTATTTACAGCGCAGGCGCTTACTAAACTTAGCTAGTTTAAAAAGTTTAGCTAAAAACAAAGGCCGCAGTATTTATTACTGCGGCCTTTTTGCTTTTAAATGGTATGTAGATTATTAATTAGGCTAATTTATGGGGGAGAAAATCAACCTCTTCATTGGTTGATTATAGGTACGTACACTGATAGCTTACTCATTTCACAAAGTTGTACAAAAGGAAAAACATGAAACTGTCATTGGAAGACATCACCGCTGATAACTACGAAGCCATATGCAATTTAGAGGTTGCTAAAACACAAGAAGAATACGTGGCGTGTAATATGTGGTCGTTGGTTGAAGCGCACTATAATAGCGGGTATACCTGTAAAGCGATTTACTTAAA
This sequence comes from Pseudoalteromonas sp. CR1, assembly GCF_019392235.1. NCBI lineage: Bacteria > Pseudomonadati > Pseudomonadota > Gammaproteobacteria > Alteromonadales > Pseudoalteromonadaceae > Pseudoalteromonas > Pseudoalteromonas sp. CR1. Next base: position 34,553 of record NZ_JAHXRM010000028.1, read on the forward strand.
TGGTGTACCAGTAGGCTTTTTTATGTGGGTACAAGAAACCCCTACAAAGGTTTCTATTTGGCGCTTTATGGTTGATCAAACTTTTCAAAATAAAGGCATTGGACGCAAAGCACTGTATATGGCAATTGAAGAGATTAAAACGATTTCTAAGCTTGAACAAATCGAGATTTGTTATAACCCGCAAAACCCAATAGCTAAAGACTTTTATTCAAGCTTTGGATTTGATGAAGTTGGCCTCGATGAGGACGAAGACGATATGTTAGCGATTATTAAGCTATAATTTTAATTATTAAAAAGGGATTTTTATGAAGCATCTTATTACTGGTTTAGTTGTACTTTGCCTTGTTAGCAATACATTGCACACGTTTCATATAGCCATTCTTAGTTAAAACCTGAGAGCCCGATGGGTAACTATTAATAAGAAGAGCGCCACTTTCCAGATGCCATGTTGATACGGGCATACCGACTAAGCTATATAACTTTTCAATTTCAAAATCTGAGTTTATGAAATGAATATCACCATAATTCCACGATAAATGAGCTAAGCCTGATGTGACAACTAAACCGAAAGGCATTTCAAAAATGTCTTCTACATTCATACGTTTGATGAGTGTGATCTTATCGTTTTCATCGATTAAAAGTAACTCACCTCCGAACTCACCATTATTACTACCTGTGATGCTCTTTTTCCCCAAGTGTATAACTACATGTGGTTGTATTATTTGGTGCTCAATAGCTGTTTGTTCATCGGAGTAAGGTGAGCTTCTAGGAAAAGACTTTTTGTACTTACCTGTCGCTCTATCCAAAAGTTCAAGCTTCCATATTCTTGGCTTTGAATCATTTTGTGTAGATTCCAGAAACTCTTTTACGCCAACCTCTGTAACCTCACTTTTAACAGTACCTTTTAATACTGTTTTATTAAGATATTTAGTAGGTTCATAAGAGTCACAATTTATCTTTTCGAATACATTAGCAAATGAATTGAAAGATAATATGAGTGCAATAATGGTAAGGTATTTCAAGAGACATCCTTGTTATTGCTAACAGTTTTATTAGAAGACACTTTCCCTATTTTAGCGCGAAGACATCCTAATGTTGTGAGCTCATATTAATAACAAATACTATAAGTTATTACCATATATATTATGCTCTCAGTAGCTTATATAAACATGTAAAAAAGAGGAAAGTTTCCTCTTATTATTACTAAACAAATGATGACTCAACTGAATGACTGCTTCTCGCTCTAGGCGGACGTCACTCTAACTCATTTTTGGACAAAAACTCGTTAGAGACGAAGGGCAGCTCTGTGCCATGAGCGGACTGTCGTAACCTTAGACACTTGTATGGATAATAAACCCATAAATTAATTAATACTTTAACCTAGTTCGGGTAATGTGAGGCCCAAGCTTTGGCTG
>NZ_JAHXRM010000255.1:0-271 GCF_019392235.1 Pseudoalteromonas sp. CR1
GTGGCAATGAGCTGGTGCGGCCGAACGTGTTGAAGCCCAGCGTCGTTGCCGTGCCTGCGGTATTGCCGGCCGAATTGGTGGGGCGCCGTCCCGACGTGATCGCCGCGCGTTGGCGGGTGGAGGCGGCCAGCAAAAACGTGGCCGCGAGCAAAACCCGTTTCTATCCCAACCTCAACCTGAGCGCGAGCGCCGGCGCCGAGTCGTTGTTGGGGGATGCGATGTTTGGTTCAGCCAGTCGTTTCTTCAGCATTGCGCCGACGATCTCGTTGCC
>NZ_JAHXRM010000256.1:0-271 GCF_019392235.1 Pseudoalteromonas sp. CR1
CTGGCGCAGGCCTGCGCCACGTCGGCGATCTCCTCGGCGGTCGGGTTCTGGCGGACGTGGGTGTCGGCCAGGAAGTAGGCGCCGTTATGCGTCACGACGAGGCTCATCGCGGCGCACTGCTCCACGCCGGGGGCGAGCCCGATCACGTCGCGGATGATGCGCAGCCGCGTCTCGAACCGGCCCTCGAGGCCGCAGATCAGCGCGTCGGCCTCGCCGCGGCGGACCGCGATGGCGCCGATCACCGTGCTGTTGGTGCGCACCAGGGTGCGCG
>NZ_JAHXRM010000257.1:0-271 GCF_019392235.1 Pseudoalteromonas sp. CR1
TATTTCGATAGCGTCTACCCTGAGGAAAAAATCGTGAATATCCCTATTGAAGCTTTAGCGCAGCTCGTTGGCGGCTCGCCTCAATTCATGCTCCAACTGACGGACGACCAGCAGAAGAAACTCAGGCGTTTTATTCATAAACGCGTACTCAACCCCGAAGATGCAGATGACATCCTGCAACTGACGTATCTGGAAGCCTGGCGCAACCGCGAGCGCTTCAGTGGTCAGGCCACCCTCAGCACCTGGATGTGCGGCATTGCGCAGAACCTGA
>NZ_JAHXRM010000258.1:0-270 GCF_019392235.1 Pseudoalteromonas sp. CR1
CACGACGCCCCATTGCGCGCAGCGGTGGACGCCTGGGAACAGCGCCTGCTGCCGCTGACGGCATTGGCCGAACCGGTGCCGCCCTCCGCACAGCTATGGCGGCGCATCGAACGCACGGTCGGGCGCGCCGATAGCCGCGAGCCTTGGTGGAACCTGCTTGCACTCTGGCGCGGCTTGGCCGGCGCAGGGTTGGTCACCACACTGGTACTGGCCGCGCTGCTGCTGACGCGCCCGCCCGGCGCCGACCCGACCTTCGTGGTAGTGCTGGTG
>NZ_JAHXRM010000259.1:0-270 GCF_019392235.1 Pseudoalteromonas sp. CR1
CCGACGCCGCGGCGCTGGCCGAGGCCGTGACCGGCGCGCTGCGCCTCGGCCTCGACCCCGGAAGCCCCGACGTGCTGCGCGCCTACGAGCGCGCCCGGCGCTTCGACAGCTTCGCCATGGCGGCGGCGACCGACGGGCTGAACCGGCTGTTCTCGAACGACGCCCTGCCGCTGCGGCTCGCCCGCGACCTCGGCCTCGGGATCGTCGACCGGCTGCCGGGGCTCACGCGCTTCTTCATCGGCGAGGCCGCGGCCGCGCGCGACTCGCGGC
>NZ_JAHXRM010000260.1:0-270 GCF_019392235.1 Pseudoalteromonas sp. CR1
CCCAAGGCGGTACCTCGTAAGTGCTCAAGTCGCCCGTTGATAGCTTCTGTTGGACCGTTGCTGGTTCCTGGCCGGTCGAAGTAGGCAAGGATGCTCTCAGCGTATTTTTTCAGCGTTTCCCCCAAGCCTTTCACCTCGATGAGCGCTTTGGGCAAGTCGCTGGCTGTAATGATATTTATGACCTCTTCCATGAGTTTTTTACCACGTTTTCGATCCGGCTCGTTGTAGGCGCTGACCACCCGTTGGTACATGCTCCAGGTGCAATCCACT
>NZ_JAHXRM010000029.1:0-25299 GCF_019392235.1 Pseudoalteromonas sp. CR1
GCGTCGTTTATCGGGGCAACTGTAATGGCTAATGTGCTGCTAGCCGTGCCACCATTATTATCACTTGCAGTGTAAGTTACCGTTGCAACGCCGTTTGCATTGGCAGCAGGCGTGTACTGAATTTGGTTGTTTACAATAGTTGCCGTGCCTATATCAGCACTCGCAGTGTTTATTACTAAGCTGTCGCCATCCACGTCTGAATCATTCGCCAGTACATCAATGGAAATAGGCGCTGCATCTTCATCCATGGTTGCAGTATCGGCGGTAGCAGCGGGGGCGTCGTTTATCGGGGCAACTGTAATGGCTAATGTGCTGCTAGCCGTGCCACCATTATTATCACTTGCAGTGTAAGTCACTGTTGCCACGCCGTTTGCATTAGCAGCAGGCGTGTACTGAATTTGGTTGTTTATAATAGTTGCCGTGCCTACATCGGCAGTGACATTACTGATCACTAAGCTGTCGCCATCCACGTCTGAATCGTTTGCCAGTACATCAATGGAAATAGGCGCTGCATCTTCATCCATGGTTGCAGTATCCGCAGTGGCAACGGGGGCATCGTTGATTGGGGCAACTGTAATGGCTAATGTACTGCTAGCCGTTCCACCATTGTTATCACTTGTAGTGTAAGTCACTGTTGCCACGCCGCTTGCATTAGCCGCTGGCGTGTACTGAACTTGGTTGTTTACAATAGTTGCCGTGCCTATATCAGCACTTGCAGTATTTATTACTAAGCTATCACCATCCACGTCTGAATCGTTTGCCAGTACATCAGTAGTAATGGGTGCAGCGTCCTCATCCATGGTTGCAGTATCAGCAGTATCAGCAGTCGCAACTGGCGCATCGTTGATTGGTAAAATAGTAATACTTAGTGTTGAAGTCGCACTTGCATTTTGCGCATCTGTTATTGAATAAGTTACCGTTGCTGCACCGTTTGCATTGGCAGCAGGCGTGTATTGAATTTGATTATCAACAATTAGTGCTGTGCCACTATTGGCAGAGACTTCGCTTAATATTAAGCTGTCGCCATCAATATCTGAATCATTAGCTAAAACGTTTACTAATAGTGTAAGTGCATCTTCATTAATTGTAATGAGGTCAGTATTTGCAACTGGCGTGTCATTTACAGGCGTTACAGTAATTGTAACGCTGGCAGAACTGTCTTTTTCACCAGGCGATCCATTTTCATACCCATCAGTAATACTGTAGGTAAGAACAGTTTGGCCAGAAAAGTTGGCAGGCGGGGTATATTCAATTTGCCCATTAACAATGCTTGCTGAGCCAAGTGTGCTATTTACATTAAATAGTGTAATGGTATCGCCGTCAGCATCGGTGTCATTTGCTAATACATTAAACAGTTTTGCGCTGCTATCTTCGGCTATGGTGAACTGATCATCGCTTGCCTCAGGGAAGGTGTTATTTCCACTTTCACTTAGGGTTACTTGAGCGGTTGCGGTAAGGCCTTGCTCGTTTGAAATTGAATAAGAAAAGCTATCAACACCAGAAAAATCACTATTAGGTTGATAAGTAAATGAACCATCACTATTCAAAGTGAGCGTGCCGTTTTGAGGAGCAATAACAGGGGAAGTGTTTACATTAAGTTCGCCAGTTTCTATATTGAAGTCGTTAGCGAGTACGCCACTTTCTGCTGATACCGAAAACAAACTATTTCGGGCAAACTGATAAGCATCGTTTTGTGCAACCGGGTTATCAGGCTGGCTATTTACAATGATAGTGACAGTCGCTGTTGCACTCGCACCTAAAGAGTCAATGGCTGCGTATTGAAACTGATCTACCCCATTAAAGTTAGCATCAGGTATGTAACTAAAGCTGCCATCAATGCTAAGCAAAAGTTGCCCGTGAGTAGGGGCAACCATAAAGGTGTCGTCTACCGTAAATGTGTCACCGTTAGGATCAATATCATTACTAAGTACCCCATTTTCAGCAGAGACAACAAGCGTATTATCTTCGTTTACGGTATAGCTATCGTTATTAGCAACGGGGGCCGAGTTAGTATTGGTGCTTACAATAAATACACTTGCTGTAGCTTCACCGCCTTGGTTATCAATAACTTTGTATTGAAAGCTATCTTCACCTTGCATGTTTTGCTCGCCTTGGTATTCAAAGCTACCGTCAGCAAATAATGTTAACTGTCCGCGTAGTGGCTCACTAACAGGCGTTACATCAACCGTTAGTACATCTAAATCAACATCGCTATCGTTACCCAACAAACCGGGAGCTGAAACAGTTAACGTACCATCACTTGAAATATTATAGGTATTGTCTAGGGCAGTAGGCGCATCATTAATTGGCTTAATTGTTATTGCAACAACCGCGGTGTCGGTTCTGCCTAGCTCGTTAATAATTTGATAGCTAAACGCGTCTTCACCATTAAAGTTAAACGCAGGCTGATAAGTAAAGTTACCCGATTCGGTCATAGTTACTGTGCCATGCGAAGGGGCTACTAATACTTGTGTATTTGCACGCAGTTGTCCGCTATACGGATTCGCATCGTTTGTTAGTATATTACCTTGAAGGGTAGTATCTTCATCAATTTCAAATATATCGTTGTTAGCTGTTGGGGCAAAAGCAAGTTCTCCGCCTACGGGAGCAATGTTTATTAAGTTAGAAAACCCACTTTCACCACTGCCATCTACACCTGTTATAAGAGCTTGGTAGCTTTTGTTTGTAATCGTATTTGGTATTGTAAAAAAAGGGTTCGAAATGCTTAAAAATTGTTGGCCATTTTCAAGTTCATCAACATTAGAAGGCGACACACCCGGTTGGGTGGCAATGTATACGTTGTAACGGTTTAGCTCAGTGTTGGCTTGCCAAGTAAGGTTAATACCTTGATCTTCGCGTTGAGCTGTTACTCCCTCAATTTGATGAGGTTGCCAGCTAAATGTAATTGCATCGGCAAGTACTTGGTTTTGGAGTGTATCTGTAATCCATATTTCTAAACGTAAATCTCCGGCACTTACACCATACATAGATGGGCTAAGGCCAATAACAGAACGCTCGTATTCGATACCACAATTAGATGAACAAATAGGTAGGCTTTTATTAACGCCGGGTAATACTAAGTTTATTTCGCTAATACCGTCGGGATCGCGGGCGTTAAGTAAAAAAGAAACATTACCCTGTACTGTTTCTGTTTGAGTAAAGCCAATAGTAGCTTGCGAGTTTGCTAGTGCAGAGCCTACAGCGCCGCGACTCGCGGTATTTTCACCTAAAATCTGTATTTGTGTTGTTTTATTACTGGCTAAAACGCCCGCTAAATTTACATAACTTGCAACTGCTGGTGGGTTAACTGTAGATGTAGGCGCTTGCGCTTGAGGTTGTTGCTCATCTGAGCCTCCACAAGCACTTAATGCAAACATCATTGAACCAAGCAAAAGGTGTTTTTTTGCGGTCATTATTTAATACTCCAAAATAAAAGCGGCCTATCCAATGTGTTTACGGTTCTAATATAAAAGAGCCGCTCGCGTTTACATCTGGATTATTAATTTCATTAAGCTGAAAGTTACCAATAATGGTATCTAGGTCATTCAAAAACACCGCGTCTATGTCACCTTGTGCTTTATTGTTTCCGTATGAGGCAAACGTAATAGCTAAATCTAGTTTACTCAGATTTATTAAACCACTGTACGCCGCATACCAAGTACCGCCGGCATCATTAAAGCTAATTTCGCCATCGGGCACTGTCCCATTGTCAAAATCAACGGCCATAGTCATAGAAAAGTCGGTGACGCCTCCTGCACTTGAAGCCACACTAAAATCAGAAGCGTTGTAGTTAAAAATACCTTGGCGCTGAGCTATTTGGTCAACTAAAGATGCATTATCTACAGCCTGAAATTGCTGCTCAGAGTATGCAGCTGCTGTGCTATCATCTTCTAAAATAGCGTTGTTTGTTGAGGCTGTTTGAGTTTGCTCTGTTTCTTCACTTTCACTATTAGGCTCAATAGTTGCAACGGTTTGATCAAATACAGCTGCGGCACGCGTTGTTGTAAAAACATCACCAGTCCCTGTTATTTGTGCAAACGAAAATGCTTCATTATCGCCCAGCGACAGCACATTATTATTTGTAAGTGTTAGGTCGATAGCCCCATCCCACACAGCTATATATACATCACTACCCACTAACTGGACTTCAAAGTGCGTGCCACGAATACCAATTGACCCTACAGGGGTTTTAACGTCATAAGCACCGCCATTTTTTTTAATAACGCCAGATATAGAACGCAGGCCGCCTTTAAGTAACTCGATAGATGCCGACCCTTGTTGTGTGTTTTTATCAAACTGGTAATTGGCTATATTAAGTTCTGAATTTTCTTTTAAAGAAATTAAACCGCCATCTAACATTGAAAACTGCGCTTTACTTTGGTTGCCAGTCGTTATTCGGTCTATACCAAAAACAGTATCACGACGCTGCAATTGACGTTGTTGGGCTGCCTCATTTGTTGCTAATACAGAGCCTCGGGCCAAAATTGTTTTACCCGCTGGCTCACTTGCTTGCGCATAAAAATTTACACAAAGTAAGGCGCTAATGATAGGAAGTATGTGTTTCATAAATACCTTAAATTAAAATGAGTAAGAGGCGCTTAAATTAATGTCTAAACGGTCGTATTCGAACAAAGCAATATTGCTGCTTTTATCCTGATAGTTAGTGGTTAGTTGCAACGCAAAATCACGATTTACTAAGTAGCGAACAGTAGCCGAGAGCATAAGTAGGTTATCGGCACGCTTTTGCAAAAATAAAGGATGATCTTCCTGATAATTAATCCATTGGTAACCAGCAAGTGAAAGTAATTGCCAATTTTTGGCTAATTGAGTGTTGGCTTGGTAGTACACACTGGTGCTTTGGCGACTATTAAACTCTCCCTGAGTTAAGTCAGCATCTTCATTTTTAACATTGACACTAAAGCGGTTAAACCAATGCTGTGTTGAATAACTTACTCCAGTATTAATCGCATAAAATGTATTATCGAGCTTGTCGTCAAATCGGTTGTTTAACTCCCCCCCACTGAGCGCTGCAAAAAGGCTAATACTGTCAGATAACTCAAAATCAGCACCCAAGGTAATAGCCGACTCTGTTCTATAAAGCTCCGAATCAAGCATCAAAGGCGTTGTTGAAACCTGAACGTGCCAATTAATACTTCCAATATCATAATTATATGCAGCACTTAAATGAGCATTAACGCGGTCATACTGACTCAGTTCAGCGAATTTATACCACCCAGCGTTAGCGTTTATAACAACAGCGCTTTGTTGATCAATAGGGTAGGAATATTTACCTGAGTAATTAAGCTTAGCGTAACTATCATCTGTGCTTTTACTTTCAGGAGATAACAAAAATTCACCAATTTCAGGAATTATAATTGTATTTTCTGTGGTGCCTGCATTAACGTTGCCATCAACGCCCAACGCAAACTCAATATTTTGAGAGTAAAAATCACCGGCTCGTTTACTGTGTAAATTTGATCTATCTAACAATGCCTGTGCAGAGGTTTTTATGGTGTTTGGCGCTCTTGAAGAGTTGATAAGCATTAATGCTTGCTTTTGTGCAGCAGGAAAGTTTTTTACCGCCATATAAGCGCGAGCTAAAAACAAGCGTGCTTCATACCACTTTGGGTTACTTTCAATAGTGCGCTCAAAAGCAAAAATAGCCTCAGCAGTATGATTTAACTTTAAAGCCGAAACGCCCAACAAAAAATCATAAGTGGGTTCGCCTATATACTGGTTTTGTTCTTGGCTTAGCTGGTAGGCTTGGCGATATTTTTTTTCAGAGACTAACTTTTGTACATCGATCAAAAACTGGCTGTAGCTATTACTATTTTGCGCAATAGAACTAAAACTAAGAGCGGTTAAACAGCTATAAAGGAAAAGTTTTAAAATCGGTTTAGTCATGCTTAATTATATATCTTGAAAAGTGTAGATATATTTTACAGTAAAAATAGATTTTGAACAGAAAATAAGCGTTTTATAATAAAAATACACAATGAATTCAATGATATTTAGCTATAAACAAAAATAGTAATTAATGGGGAGTAATACAAGGCTCGCAGTACAGGGAGAATATAGTTGGACTAAAAAAGAATTGTATTTAATGATTGAGTATATATTTTACAGAAAGATAAGAAGAGAAAAATGGGGCGATTGACGGGGCTTGAACCCGCGACAACCGGAATCACAATCCGGGGCTCTACCAACTGAGCTACAACCGCCACTACACACCTTGTTTGGTGTGGCGCGCATAATACATAAAATAATAAACCTTGTGAAGCCTTAAATTAAAAAAAATTAAATTTAAAAATAAAATCTAAAAACTCACTCTCGTACAGCGAAAGTTCAGGAATGCTTGTTCAAGCTGTTCGCGATTAAAAACTATAAACAATACGCCATATATATAGTATGAATTCATTAATAAATGAGAACGAATTGTAAATTAATGTATAATGCTAACCGGAAAAACATTAATCAAAAACATTTGGAGTAAACATGGATTCAGTACTTAATTGGCTTAATGATAACTCAGGCTTAATTTTACACTATAGTATTCAAGCAGTTGTTGCGCTTATTATCTTTTTAATAGGTAGTAGGGTTTCTAAGTTTTGTTCTAACTTAACAGAAAAAGGGTTTGCAAAAAAACAGGTAGACAAAGCGGTTGGCTCTTTCGTAGCAAGCATTGTGTATACTCTTGTATTTGCATTAACAGTACTAATGGCGCTTTCGCAAATTGGTATTGAAACAACGTCATTTATTGCAATTTTAGGTGCGGCTGGTTTAGCTGTTGGTTTAGCGCTGCAAGGTTCATTGTCTAACTTTGCATCTGGCGTGCTTATTATTTTACTTCGCCCGTTTAAATCGGGTGATTTTGTAGAAGCCGGTGGCAAATCTGGTACGGTTAAGAAAATCGAAATTTTTTCAACTGAACTTCGCACACCAGATAATAAAGTAATCATTGTTCCTAACTCTCAAATTATGTCGGGCGCTATTACTAACTTTTCAAGAGAATCAACTCGTCGTATCGATTTAGTTATTGGTGTTGGTTACGATGCTGATTTACGCCAAGCAAAAGAAGTATTAAAATCAGTACTTGATGCAGAGACTCGTTTACTAACAGACCCTGCTTATACAGTAGCTGTTAATGAGCTAGGCGACTCAAGTGTTAACTTTGTAGTGCGTCCTTGGGTTAATGCTGCTGACTACTGGCCTACATATTTTTCATTAATGGAAAATATTAAAATTGCATTAGACGACGCAAATATTTCAATTCCATTTCCGCAAATGGATGTTCATTTACACAAGCAAGACTAATTTTTAGTATTAAATAGGTTATTTTTAATGAAATTAAAGCTTTTATCAGTGTTAGTTGCAGCATCTGCTGCGACTAACGCTTTCGCTGAAGATGCAAATCAAAAAACGTGGGAAGTTACCAGTGAGCTTGGTGCTATTGTTACTAGTGGTAACACTGAAACAACAACGCTTAAAGGTGGTATTAAAGTACAACACAATCTTGAAAGCTGGAACAACGAATACAAGCTTGATGGTATCTACAAAGAAGATGAAGTTGACGATGCAAACGGTAACAAAGTTACTCAACGCACAAACGAAAAGTACTCAATTTCAGCCCAAGGTAACTATAAATTAAATGAAGAGCATTCTCATTTATTCATTTATGGTTCACACGTTTCAGACTACTTTGGTGCATACCGAAGCGAATCTGTAATCTCAGCGGGTTATGGCTTACGTTTGTTAAATGAAAAAACAATGTGGTTAAGCGCAGAGATTGGTCCTGGTTACAAGTATTTTGAATACCCAGATGACAGCACTGAAATAGATGAAAATGGTAATCCACTTGCCGGTGAGTTTGAAGGTGAAGTGATTGCCCTTGGTAAATTAGACTACAACTGGCAAATCTCAGACAATGCGCGTTTTACTCAGTTAGTGGCGGTTGAATACGGTGATACAAACACTAAAACACGTTCAGAAACTGCATTGCTTGCTAAAATTAATGGCTCTCTACAAATGAAAGTGGCTTTTAATGTAACCAACAACTCAGACGTTGCTGATGACAAAGAAAGCACAGACACAGAGACGTCATTCACACTAGTTTACAGTTTTTAACCAAAATCACTAAATTAGTGACATTTAAATGACAAAAGGGGCTAAAGTCCCTTTTTTATTTGCCTCAGATTAATGTATTATAGCCACCAATTTTGGTTGTAGACCTAGGGATATACCTACTCGTGAAAGTTTTTACACAATTATTAAGTGCTTTTGTTCTTTTATTTAGCATTAACGCAATGGCTTTCACGCCTACCGCGTCGCAGCTAGAACAATTTAAAAAACTACCCAAATCACAGCAAGAGGCATTAGCCAAGCAGTATGGCGTAGACCTTTCTACAATCACAGGGTCAAACCAGTCAAGTAATCAAACACAAACCGAGCAGCCAACAATTGGTGAACGTTCAGAGCCACAACAAGAAGAGCTTAGCGATGATGAGCGCTTCAATCCCAAAAAAGATGAATTAAAACCATTCGGGTATTCACTGTTTGCCGGTGAACCAACCACTTTTATGCCAAACGAAAGTGCGGCTGTTCCTGATACTTATTTAGTGGGCCCTGGGGATCAGTTAAACATTAACTTTTATGGTAAAGAAAGTGAGAGCTTTGATGTTACAGTAGACCGTGAAGGCAGAATTAGCATTCCCGATTTAACACCAGTTCAAGTTGCAGGTTTAACGTTTGCAGAAGTGAAAGCGCTTATTAATGCAAAAGTAGAGCAAGAAGTTATAGGCGTAAAAGCGTTTGTATCGCTCGGGCAGTTACGCAGCATGCGTATTTTAGTATTAGGTGAGGCTTACAAACCAGGTAGCTACAGTGTTTCGTCTTTAACCACCGTATCGCATGCATTGTTTGTCAGTGGTGGGGTATCTGACATTGCTTCTCTTCGTAATATTCAGGTTAAGCGTGCTGGTAAAGTGGTTAGTAATTTCGATTTATACGATTTACTCATCAAAGGCGACAGCAGTAAAGATATAGTGTTAAAACCAGGGGATGTTGTATTTGTACCTTCGGTTGGTGCGCAAGTAACCGTTGATGGGTTGGTAAAACGCCCTGCTATTTTTGAGCTTAAACAAGGTGAATCGGCTAAACAACTTTTGAATATGGCCGGTGGATTAAAGCCAGAGGCTTATGCTAAAAACGTGGTTGTTGAGCGTTTTAATAATCAGCGTAAAGAAATACTCTCTGTTGATTTTAGCAAAAGTAACATTAACTATATTCCAAAAGATGGCGACCGAATTCGTTTTAATTCGGTAAGTTCACAATACGAAAATTCAATCAGCCTAATTGGTGCAGTTGCACGCCCAGGCAGCTATCAGTGGTATCAAGGTAAACGTATTTCAGACGTACTTAAGTCTGTGCGCGGCGATTTACTCCCGCAGGCAGATTTAAGCTACGGCTTATTAATTCGTGAAACAAACATTAATGGTGATATAGAAGCGCACCAATTTGACGTAGCGCAAGCGATTATTAAAAACGCTGACAATAACCTAGCGCTTAAAGCGAATGACAAAATCATCGTATTCAGCCGCTTTGAAGAAAAAGAAATAGAAAAAACAGCGCTTGAAAACATGGCGCTAAGCCAAGAGCAACAAGAGCAACAACTTAAAGCTGAGCAATGGCATAAGTTTAAGCAAAAAGAGTTTGAAAAATACATTGGTATAGATCAAGAAGAAAAAACCATTACTGAAAGTGGGCAGGCGCTTACAATTGCTGATATTTCAAAACGTAAAGCTAATGAACAAGCGCAAGAGTTAAAAGCTGAAGACTATGCCTTTTTTAGTCGACATAACTTACTCCTTCCTATTATCGAAAAGTTAAAACAGCAAGCATCAATAGCGCAAGCTATGCAGCTAGTTGAAATTAACGGTAACGTAACTTACCCAGGTATTTACCCGCTGACCGTAAGCGGCGAAGTAGCCGACCTAGTAACGGCAGCAGGTGGCTTATTAGAATCGGCTTATACTAAACAAGCTGAAATTACGCGCATTGTTTTAGGTGATGCCTCTCAGGTAGAACATGTACGATTTGATCTTGAAAGTGCTCTAAAAGGTGAATCACAAAACAATATTAGCCTTCGTAGTAAAGACAGCATTAACATTTTCTCGATTCCTAACTGGCAAGAAAATGTAAAAGTAGAGCTAAAAGGCGAACTGAAATTCCCGGGTACATACACCATTCGACGTGGTGAAACGCTTACTGATTTACTTAAGCGTGCGGGCGGTTTTTCTGAGTTTGCAGAACAAAATGCAGCAATATTTACCCGTGTTTCTATAAAAGAGCAAGAGCAACAACAACTAGCCCGCTTATCAACCGAGTTACGCCGCGATATTGCTTCTAAAAGCTTCCAAAATTCAGTAAGCGGTAACTCTCTTTCATACGATGAGATGGATAAACTACTAACCGATTTAGCCAGCGTTGAAGCGGTAGGGCGTTTAGTTATTGATTTACCCTTAATAGTAAATAACCAACAAAACTTAGTACTTCAAAATGGCGACACGTTATACGTACCAAGTAAACGTGACTCTATAAGCATTATTGGTGAGGTTAACTACTCTACATCGCACCTTTATAAAGCCAGTGTAAGTGTAGATGATTACATTGACCTAAGCGGCGGCCTTAAAGAACGAGCAGCAGAAGACCGCATTTACATTATTAAAGCCAACGGCTCTGTTGAAATCCCAAATACAGGAGGCTGGTTCGCGGCTAATAATGCAAACCAGTTAGAGCCAGGTGATACAATAGTAGTACCAATGGATGCAGGACATATGGATAAGCTAACATTGTGGAGCACTGCAACGCAGATTCTTTATCAATTAGGTGTAGCTGTGGCTGCGATTGGTAGTTTGTAATTTAATAGTTACCTAGTATTCAATTTCAGTAACTCTAAATAAATGAGATAACTTATTAATGGAAAAAAGTGTGGATTCACAGAATACTCAACAAAGTATGTATGCTGAAGATGAAGGCGTAGATCTTAAAGGTTTTTTCTTAACTATTTGGAAAGGCAAATTAATAATTGCAATGGTAACAGTCATTTTTACGGGGTTATCTGTTGCTTTAGCTCTTAGTCTTCCTAATATTTATAAAGCTGAAGCACTCCTTTTTCCTGCGGAAAATGGAAAAGGTGATGGGGGGTTAGCTGCACTAGCAGGTCAATTTGGTGGTCTAGCCAGTATGGCTGGAATTGATTTAGGTGCAGGTTCTTCTGATAAGTCAGCATTAGCAATTGAAGTATTAAAATCTAGAAAATTTACAAGTGAGTTCATTGAGCGTCATAACATTTTACTAGATTTAATGGCTGCCGAGAGCTGGTCATATGAAGTGAATACTATAGCCTATGATGATGATATCTATGATACCAAAACAAGCTCTTGGGTCAGAGATGTTGAATTTCCATTTAAGCCAAAGCCATCACTGCAGGAGGCTTACAAAGAATTTAAAGAGATCGTTTATATAAACTCCTCAAAAGATACCGGCATGATTACAATTTCTGTTGAACATATCTCGCCTTACGTTGCTCAACAATGGGTTCTGTGGCTTGTTGAAGATATTAATAAAGAAATGAAAGAGCGAGATGTTGCTGAGGCAATTAAAAGTACTGAATTTTTAAAGCAACAAATCGAAACCACGAAAGTTTCAGATATTAAAACAGTATTATTTCAGCTTATTGAGGAGCAAGCTAAAACAATTATGTTTGCTGAAGTTCGAGATGAGTATGTCTTCAAAACAATTGATCCTGCTTTAGTTCCCGAAGAAAGAGTTAGCCCAAAAAGAGCGCTTATATGCATTGTAGGGGCATTGTTTGGCATTTTAATTGGTATTCTAATTATCTTGAGTAAAAATTATTTTAGAGAACAAGAAAGTGTTTGATAACTTAGCTCTTTTTTACAGTTCACTCAATATCATCATTTTTTAAGTTAAGCCTGAAGTTCAGGAATTACTATTATGGAAGCTATATGACTAAAGGTATTATTTTAGCGGGTGGTAGCGGGACTCGCCTTTACCCATTAACGAAAGTCGTAAGTAAACAACTTATGCCCGTTTATGACAAACCGATGGTTTATTATCCGATTGCTACTTTAATGAATGCAGGCATTAAAGATATCCTAGTCATAACAACACCAGTAGAACTAGATCGCTTCAAAGAATTGCTAGGTGATGGCAAGGATTGGGGTATAAATATTGAGTACAAGGCTCAACCATCACCAGATGGTTTAGCTCAGGCATTTTTGCTGGGTGAAGAGTTTATTGGTAGTAGCAATGTCGCATTGATCTTAGGTGATAACCTTTTCTATGGTCATGACCTTGTTAAGTCACTGCAAATAGCTGCTTCTAGAAAGTCTGGAGCAACTGTTTTTGGTTATCATGTAGCAAACCCATGTTCATATGGTGTTGTTGAGTTTGATGATAGTGGTAAAGCGATTTCTATAGAAGAAAAGCCAGAATTGCCAAAGTCAAACTATGCTGTTCCAGGTTTATATTTCTTTGATAACAAAGTTGTTGGGTACGCGAAGAATGTTGAAGCTTCACCCAGAGGTGAGCTAGAAATAACAGATGTTATTGAACAGTATTTAAACACTAACTCTTTAGATGTTGAAATTATGGGACGCGGAACGGCTTGGTTAGACACAGGTACTCATGACAGCTTGTTGCAAGCAGCACAATTTATCGAAACCATAGAAAAAAGACAGGGATTAAAAGTAAATTGTCCAGAAGAAGTCGCTTTTCGAATGGGGTACATCAATGAGCAACAGTTACAGCAATTAGCTGCGCCATTAGTCAAAAGTGGTTACGGTGAGTATTTGTTGAGCCTACTTTCAAGAAGGGTATTCTCATGAATATAATTGACACAGCTATTCCTGATGTAAAAATCTTAGAGCCTAAAGTTTTTGGTGATGAACGAGGCTTTTTTTTAGAAACGTTTCGTGAAGACTGGTTTCGAGAGCATGTTGCAGATGTAACTTTTGTACAAGATAATCACAGTAAATCAGGACAAGGAATTTTAAGAGGTCTGCATTATCAAACGCAGCAAACACAAGGTAAGTTAGTGCGTGTGATAGCTGGTGAAGTTTATGATGTAGCCGTTGATGTACGTAAAAATAGCCCAACTTTTGGAATTCATGTAGGTGTTTTATTAAACAGTGATAATAAAAGACAGCTTTGGGTGCCAGAAGGTTTTGCACACGGTTTTTATGTGACAACTGAATCTGCTGAATTTGTTTATAAGTGCACAAATTACTACGCACCTGAATTCGAACAAAGCGTCCTTTGGAATGATCCTAGTCTTGCTATTCAATGGCCTCTAGTAAATAGTATGCAGCCATTACTATCACCTAAAGATAAAGCTGGCTTAATGTTAGCAGATGCTCCTACCTTCTAATCGAGTAATTTATGAGTAAAACAATTTTTGTAACTGGCGGAGCTGGTTTTATTGGTTCTGCATTAGTTCGCTTTTTAATAAATGAAACCGAACATACGGTAGTTAACTTCGATAAGCTTACGTATGCGGGTAACTTAGAGTCATTAGCATGTGTAGAGCAAAATGAAAGATATCATTTTGTGAAAGGCGATATTTGTGATCGTGAGATAGTCAACGCTACGCTTGCCAAATTTCAACCAGACTTTATCATGCATTTGGCTGCGGAAAGCCATGTGGATCGTTCTATTGATGGACCAGGTGAATTTATTCAGACAAATGTTGTTGGAACCTATGAACTACTAGAAGCTGCTAGAACTTACTACGATTCTCAAAAAGATGAAAAGAAAGCAGTATTTCGCTTTCACCACATTTCAACAGACGAGGTATACGGCGACTTAGGGGAAACAGGTCTTTTCACTGAAGAAACGCCTTATGAGCCTAGTTCACCTTATTCTGCATCTAAGGCGGCATCGGATCATCTTGTTCGAGCATGGAACAGAACTTTTCAACTGCCAGTAGTGCTAACAAATTGCTCAAATAACTACGGCCCATATCACTTTCCTGAAAAATTGATCCCGTTAATTATTCTTAATGCTTTAGAGGGCAAGAAGCTTCCAATATATGGCGATGGTAAGCAAGTAAGGGATTGGTTATTTGTTGAAGACCATGCACGAGCACTTTATAAAGTTGTATCTGAAGGCAAGCTTGGCGAAACATACAATATCGGTGGCTTCAATGAAAAACAAAATATCGAAGTAGTTACAACAATTTGTAACCATCTGAATGAGCTAATTACAGAAAAGCCTGATGGTTTAGATAATTTTAAAGAGTTAATTACATTTGTACAGGACAGGCCCGGCCATGATTTAAGGTATGCAATCGACGCTTCAAAAGTAAACAAAGAGCTAGGATGGGAACCACTTGAAACTTTTGAGTCAGGCATTCTAAAAACAATTAAATGGTATTTAGAAAACTCACAATGGTGTGAAAATGTTCAGTCAGGTAATTATCAACGTGAGAGGCTTGGCAGCGCATGATGTATACAGTTATTGGTGGTAAAGGGTTCATTGGTAGTGAAATTGTAAAACAGTTTAGCGAAGCTGGTGAGCAAGTATATGTACCTGAAAAGCTAGATAAAGGTGTTTTCAATAAGCCATTGGGCACAGTGATTTATGCTGCAGGGCATGGCGACTGCGCTAATAATCCAATGAAAGTATTCGATTCAAACGTCAGTTACCTAGTAAAAATGCTAGAAGGTAGCCAATTTGATAGGTTTATTTACATTTCATCTACGCGTGTCTACATGAATCAGCAAGCAAGTTATGAAAGTGCTGATCTGACAGTTTGCGCAAAAGATAACAGAGCGCTATTTAACTTAACAAAGCTTACAGCTGAAAACCTAGTTTTAAACTCAGTAGATAAAGCAATTGTTGTGCGGCCTAGTAACGTATACGGTTTGGCAGTAAATAGCCCTCTATTTTTACCTTCAATTGTTAGAGACTCGATCGCTAATAAAGAAGTTAACATGTATATTTGCGAGGATTATCAAAAAGATTATGTTTCAGTGGTTGATGTGGCTGATGCCATTTACAAGTTAGCTAAAGCTGATATACAAAGCAATGATATCTTCAATATTGCCTCAGGAAGAAATACTAGAGCGGATACAATTGCAAAAGTAATAACTGATAAAACAGGCTGTAAAGTAAATTGGTTTGAAAGTAACGTTAATGAAGCCTTTTCTGAAGTTGATATTAGCAAACTACAAAGTGTGGTTGATTTTAATCCTGCCAAAATCGAAGACGATCTAGAGTCAATGATTAATTCATTTACGGAATTTTACAACAAATATGAAAGTTTTACTCTTTAGTCCAGATACTTTTGGCTATTACAAAAAAATTATAAATGTGTTGGAGTCAAAAGGCCATTTAGTTGACTGGATTAACCACATTTATGTAAAGAGTAATTTTGATCGAGTAAAATCAAGGTTAATGCCAAGCTTTACAAGCAAGTTAACAGAAAAACATTTCATAAATGAAATTAACTGGCAAGGTGACTATGAATTAATTATTGTCATTAAAGGTGAAGGCCTTTCAGAGTGTTTACTTGATAAAATGAAGCAAGGCTTTAGCAAAGCTAAATTCGTGTATTACTCCTGGGATTCACTGTCTAATGTAAAAGGCGCTCAAGGAAAGTTTAAGTATTTTGATGCTACAAAGTCATTCGATAGGATTGATTGCCAGAATATTGAAAACCTTGAGTACTTACCTCTTTTTTATAGCAGAGAATACAGCAGAAAGGTAAGTAGAGTCGCAGATAATAAATATTCGGCAGCTTTTGTTGGAACATTGCACTCTAATCGCTTTAGTGATGTATCAGGGATGGCTTCTTTAGTTGAAAAGAATCTTAATAAACCTGCTTTCACATTTTTTTATTACCCTAGCAAACCTGTTTTTAAAGTTCTTCAAGTTATTAACAAAATATTTCGAAAGATACCAATCGAAGAGGTTTCTTTTGATAAGCTCAGTGTTCAAGATGTTTCTGATGTAATGTGCGATTCTGAGGTTATTATTGATTATGGTCATCCCGATCAAACAGGCTTAACAATGAGAACCATTGAGACCTTAGGAATAAACAAAAAGCTAATTACTAATAATAAACTAGTTATGGAAGAACCTTTTTATAAAACTGAAAATATTTTTGTAATTGGCCAGCAAAAAGAGCAAGAACTAGCCGAATTTTTAACTTATCCATATGTGCCAGTTAGTAATGAAGTTTATCAAAGTTACGCCATAGAAAACTGGGTTGAGCGTTTAATCCAATGCTGAAAAAACTCTTTTCTAGTGCCTTTCTATTAATGCTTAGTACTTTAATAGCGAAAGGTTTTATATTAATTCTTAATATTTTAATTGCTCGTTACACATCAAAAGATACTTATGGAACTTTTGCGTTTTTGCGAAGCACAATAAACTTATTTGAGACTACATTTAGCTCAGCGGTTAACCCTTTCGCTGTTAAAGAAAGCGCTAAAGAGAACTCTAGTAAAGTCGCAGTGCTTGCATATGGCGTATTCTATGCACTTACTGCATTGACCATCTCAACCTCATGCTTGTTATTATGGGGAAGCAGTTCATTTATAGGTAGTTTATCTTCTTTTGACTTTTTGACGCTCCAAATAGTTTTGACAGTAGTAATATTGATTTCACTGACTCTGTTAAATGGTTATTTGATTTCTGTGCACATAGGGAAAGGCATTTATAAAGTAATTTTCTTCTCAACAGTAATTAGCATTGTTTTATCAGCCGCTGTTATTTTCTATACATATGAAGATATTACTGTAGAAATAGCCTTATTTTATATGCTTATTTATCAGTTTACTGACTTAACAGTGAAAGCGTTTAATATATTGAGTAATCACACACATACTTTAAAAAATATTGAATACAATGTGCTTTTTCAGAAAACTAAAGGAGTATTCAATACGGTAAAGCCAGTAATTGTTGGTTCTGCAATTAATGCTTTTATCTTTTGGTTTGTAAGGTATATAACAGCTAATAGTGAGAATGGCTTTGTAGCACTCGCTGAGTTCGATGTTTCATTTCAGATATTTATGATTTGTTCAATTCTTTTAAATATCATCTGTAATATTGTTTTACGAAATTTGACAAAGCTCCATGAGTTAGGAGGCAATGTAAAGCAACTTCTCAGCTATGCTATGCAGTATATGTCGTTATCATGCTTACTATTCGTTGGTGTTGGCTATTTCCTTTATGATTATTTTTTACTTTTATATGGTGATAAATACACCACGGATTTATTTTTAGAAGTAACTTTAATCTGTTTATTTTACTCTGTTGCTTTAGCATTCAATAGAGTAATGGTTGTTATGAATAAAACATATCAACTTTTTTATGTTGCCTTAACTTCTGCGATAGTCATGGGCGCATATATTTTAACAGTAACTGCAAGTGCAGAGAGTTTAGCAATATCATTCAGTGTATATTATCTAACCTCATGTTTTGTTTATTTATATATTTTTAAATATAGGCTTATCAAATGATTGATCGTATTACGAAACTTTATCAAGATAGCGGCTTACTACTTTTCTGTGTACGAATTCCTTTGCGCTTTATAAAAGTTCTTTTCGATATCTTAAATACTTTATTTTATAAGGCTGTATGTAAAAAAGTAGGTAAAAATGTGCGTATCGAATTTGGTGCTAGAATTGAGTCACCTAAGCTTGTAAGGATAGGTGATGGGGTATTTATTGGAAAAGGAACATTGCTTGTATCAGAGAACAACACAGGTGAATGTATTATAGAAGATAAAGTACATATATGCCGAGATTGCCATATAGATCACACAGGTGGATTAACTATTGGAAATAATACCTTGTTATCAGAAGGTGTCGTCATTTACAGCCATAGCCATGGCTACGACCCTAAAAGCAAGCCTGTTAGTATAAAAAAGGAAATTGCAGCAAATTGTTGGTTAGGCACACGTGCAATTTTATTAGAAACTGCTGAAAGTATCGCTGAAAAAACCATCATTGCGAGTGCTGCGGTTGTATCTAAGTCTATTATAGAAAAACAATGCATATTTGGTGGTGTACCTGCAAAAAGAATAAAACAGTACAATGATTGATGCATTTATAACCTTTTATTTTATTGTTCTATTACTGTTACTTCTTTATTTAAAAAAGGGGAAGAAAGATTTTTTTCATGTTATTCCTTTTTTTATTTTGTTTTCTATGGCTGAGGTGCCATATCTATATTTTATCGCTCATAATCAGCAAGAACTTCACCCAAAAGTTATCTATTACTTAGATGACTTTAGCTTTGCTTTTTTTCAGCATGTTCTGTACAAGCTAATATTTGCAATAGTTTGCATTTTTACCATGGCTTTCTTTGAGCCTAAAGGTAAACTTTTTGGCGTATCTAGTGTTGGCGTAGATATGAAGGTTGTAAAATTTAAATATGCGAGCTATTTCTTTATTGCCCTCACGATAATAATGTTTGCTTTGTTCCTTCATAAAGTAGGCGGTTTCTTCTTTCTGATAAGTAATATGGATAATAAAACCTTGGTAGTTCAAGGTACTGCAATGTATAGGAATATTTTTTTTATATCTGCGATGCTGTCTATAGGCTACTACATAACTTACTTGTCATTGAAAAGAATTAAGCTTAAAAATTATCTTTTTCTATTTTTTATATCAGTGTTTTTCTTTGCCATGCTGGCGTCTTATGGCGAAAGAAAAAATCCACTACTACTTTTAGTTTTCTTAATTCTAATGTGGAATT
The DNA here is from genome assembly GCF_019392235.1 of Pseudoalteromonas sp. CR1. Lineage (NCBI taxonomy): Bacteria > Pseudomonadati > Pseudomonadota > Gammaproteobacteria > Alteromonadales > Pseudoalteromonadaceae > Pseudoalteromonas > Pseudoalteromonas sp. CR1. The sequence continues at coordinate 18,784 of NZ_JAHXRM010000029.1, forward strand.
ATAAAATTAAAAACGTAAATGTTTTTTCTGTTAAAAACCTACTCTTATTATTCTTTTTAGTATTCTTTGCTTCTCTTGCACCTATTTTAAGGGTTGATGGAGCATTAGATTACTATATGTCAGATCCAGGCTCATTAATACCTGACGCCCTGCCATATATGGGCGAGTTGTTTAAGCGATTCAGTGATATTGATATCTCGCTATTCATCTTTCCATATTTTGACTCTATTAATAAGCTTTGGTTTGGTAGTACGTTTATGGACTTCTTTACTGGGTTTATTCCAAGCTCATTTTATGAGGCTAAACCACCACTAGATGAAGGTGTTTATATCTATAATTTCGCTCAAGGAAATAATGTTGCAATTAACTCACCATTTAAGTACATGATCCCTGTAGGTTGGCCTCTAAGCCGTGTAACTGCAGGTTATGTACATTTTGGGCCTGTTGGAGTTATTTTGTATGCAATTTTGACAGGTATGATTTTAAAATATTTCTATCAGGTAATGATCAGCTCAAAGTTTGCACCTTTATGGGTTTCTTTTTATGCCTTCATGATGTTGACAGGGTTTGGTATTTCAAACGCTTTTATTTTTAACACATTAACCATCTTCGTTTTATTAATGTTATTCACTTTGTTTATTTACTTATTTGAGGGCAAGAAGAATGTATCTCGTTAACTTTTCAAATCAGATTGCTGCAGGCCCCAAAAACATTGCTAATAATTTTATTCGCAATGCACTTCAAAGTGGTGAGAAGTTCGTATTTATTGTTCCAAACTTGCCTGAGTTTCTAATATATTCAGAGACAGAAAATTGCAAATTTGTAGTTGTTGATGTGGTACCAGGCAGTATTAAAGCCTTATTGAATGTGTTTAAAGTCAACTTTTCACTGATGAATTCATTAGTAAAAAAATATGAGCCGAAAGCAATTCTTGCTTTCGGTAATTTTTTGTTCGGTATTAAAAGTAATCATAAAAAAGTAGTCTTACTTCATCACCCATACATCGTCGATGACCGTTTATATGTTAGTTTGAGTGGAGTTGCAAAAATAGCTGAGAAAATTAAGCGTCACCTTTTTAGTAAAACAGTTAAAGCCGTAGACACAGTTGTTGTTCAAAGTAGCTATATGCAAAAGTTGCTCAATGAAAAAGTAGCAATTGATTCTGAAATTATTTTTAATCCAATTAGCGATAACTTCAAAAGAGAAAGCATTGTAGACTTTCAAACTAAGCAGAAGTTGCCCAAAGTAAAAGAATTACTTTATGTTAGTCGTTTTTATGCACATAAAAATCATACATTTTTATTGAAACTTGCTACAGCAATAAAAGAAAAGGCATTGCCTGTCGTTATTAATATTACGGTTGATGAATCAATACCTGAAGCTGCAGAGTTTATAGCTGCTATAAAAGAGCAACATCTACCGATCAATAACTTAGGGGAGTTACCTCAGGCAGATCTTAAACAGTATTATCAAGACTTTGCATTTGCGGCTATTTTCCCTTCAAAATCTGAAACTTTTGGTAATCCACTAATAGAGGCTATGTTTTACGATCTGCCTGTTATTGCCCCAGACCTTGATTATGCTCATTCTGTTTTAGATCAAGCTGGCGTGATTTATAAAGAAGATGATGTGCATGACTGCTTAAAACAGATTAGTAAGCTATTTGATGTTGAAACGTATAACAATATTCGCTTAGCTTCACACACTAGGGCGCAATTATTTCCTGATTCAGCTTTATGGTTTGAAACTTACATGGCCCTTTTGAGGTAGCACATAAATGAAGTATGTATATAAAAGTAATAATCTAGACTTTTTAAGGTTGGTACTGGCCACGGCGGTAGTGTTTTTGCATTTAGCTTTTTTAGCTAAAACACCACTGACGGAATCAGTTAGTGAGTCATTACATTGGCTATCTGGTAATGCGGTGTCTACATTCTTTATCGTTAGTGGCTTTCTGATTTATATGAGCTACGACAGAAAAAAAACCGTAATTAATTATTTTTGGGGGCGTTTACTTCGCCTTTACCCTGCTTACATTTTGCTAATTTTGTTTTCTAGCTGTTTATATCTCTTTGTCGGAGACGGGAGTTCGGTTGGAAGCTATGCATCTGAAATTAAATACTTCGTAGCAAATGGGTTTTTTTTGAATTTCTTAGCACCTACTATTGATGGTGTATTTTCAACGAATCCAGAGCCCTTTATTAATGGCTCATTATGGACTTTAAAAATAGAAGTTATGTTTTATTGCATGGTACCTATCTTCTACATGCTCTTAGAACGCAAATATAGTTGTTTATACATGTTAGCAATCTATGTATTGTCATTTATTTATAAAGATTTTATCTTATTTCATAAAGATACAATCCCAATGGCAGAAACACTGGCATCTCAGCTGCCAGGGCAAATGATGTATTTTATTGCAGGTATATTTTGCTTTAAATACTTTGATATTTTAAAAAGACAATTTTCAGCATTGTTAATTACATCAGTTATTTTGATATGGTTAAATTTTTATTACTTACAACCATTTGTAATTGCTGTTTTCATTACATTGGTATTTATTGCACTGCCTAATGTACTTTCATTTAAAAAGTTGGGCGATATTTCATATGGTGTATATATCTTTCATTTCCCGATCATTCAGTTATTTATAGCAAACGGTTTTGAGTTTAATACGGTTTCATCTTACTTTGTACTATTTACGACTATTTTTGTTGTCTCTACAGTTTCGTGGAAACTAGTTGAAGCACCAAGTTTAAGACTTAAGAATAGATTCTTTTAGGAGTTAATATGGGAGTCTTAATTACGGGTGGAAATGGCTTTATTGGTAAAAAACTTGTTGATTATCTATCAAAAGACTTTTCGATATCGATAACACAAAGAGCTGACGAAACTATTCCTCAAGCCGCAGTGAAATCTGTAGTAACAGGTGACTTATCTGAGTTTTTAGAGTGGGATAGTGCGGTTAATGGATGCTCTCAAGTTGTCCATTTAGCATCGTTCGCCCATAAACATACACCAACTATTCAAGAGCTTGAGCAAACAAATATTAGAGCCTTAAAAGACTTATTAGTAGCATGTAAAAATAATAATATAAAAAAGTTTATTTACTTTAGTACGGCGTATGTCCATGGTAAATGTGCTGACGTAGATGTTAATGAAAACTCTTTGTTGATTAAAGGGGTACCACAACTTCAAACGAGGATCATCGCAGAAAATTTAGTAAAAACTTTTTGTTCCGATTCAGGTATTGATTACATTATAATTCGCCCTACACTTATTTTAAGCTATGATGCACCAGGGAATATAGGAACCTTAGCTAGATTAGTCTCTAAAGTTCACTCTTTTCCTTTCAAAGCAATAAAAAACCAGCGTTCATACTTATCAGTAGATAAACTACTTAGTTTCATCAAGTTTTGCTTAATGAGCGACAGAGCTAATGGTGAAATCTATCTATTAGCTGATGAAAAAGCTCTATCACTCCAGCAAGTATTGAATTTTCTTGCAGGTAAAGAAAAAGTAAATATTAAGCACTTTTACTTTCCTGAAATATTGCTTCGTTTGGGGTTAAGAGTTCTAGGCCAAAAAGAACGTGAAAATGTCTTGCTTGATAACTTTGTTGTAGACTCATCGAAAGCAGATAAACTTTTAACAGAAATAGATTTGGATAGATATTAATGTTACGTATTTTAGATTTTCTTTTCGCATTATTTGGATTGGTATTTGCTTTTCCATTTTTTATTATACTTTTTATCATTGGCTTATTTGATACTGGCTCGCCGCTTTTTATGCAAGAGCGTGTTGGTCGTAATAAAAAACCGTTTACTTTAGTTAAATTTAGAACAATGACAGTAGATACAGCATCGGTTGCAAGCCATTTAGCAAGCAGTGCATCTATCACTCGTTTTGGCGGTTTTTTACGTAAAACTAAATTAGATGAGCTACCGCAGCTTTGGAATGTACTTAAAGGTGAGATGAGCTTAGTTGGGCCACGCCCAGGACTATTTAATCAGCAAGAGCTTACTCAAGCACGTGAGGCTAAAAATATATACAATGTGCGTCCTGGCATTACTGGCTTAGCACAAGTAAGCGAAATAGATATGTCTACTCCAGAGCTGTTAGCTGAAACCGATGCAAAAATGATAACCACGCTAAATCTTAAAAATTACTTTACATACATACTGCAAACAGTAACAGGGAGTGGCAGTGGCGATAGAGTAAAATAACCAAATTACATACACAAATTTACAAAAAATAACCAAATACATAAAGACTATATTATCTTTTATATATAGTCTTTAACTATTAAGTGCAATGGTTGTTCATCTTGTAGTAAAATTGTAATCAATAGAATAGCAATATGATTGCTGACTTCAGGGAAATGTATTGTGTTTTTAAAATTTTTAGTTAACTTACCTCGCCCACAGAAAAGAGTGGTATCACTTGTTATAGATAGCATTTTTATTATTGTTGCTTTTTGGCTTGCTTTTTTACTTAGGCTAGACAGCACCGTTGTTTTAAAAAATACACACACATGGGGGCTTTTGGCAATATTACTTCCGTTGAGCTTATTGAGCTTTGTCAAACTAGGTCTTTACCGAGCTGTTCTGCGCTACATGAATACGCAAGCGGTATGGGCTATCGTTGCTGGTGTTGTGCTTTCTACTGTATTTTTAACTGTATTATCCTTTTTTTTAAGTGCCCCTGTTCCGCGCACTGTGCCGTTTATATATGCTAGTTTTTGTATTTTATTTGTAGGTGGGTCAAGGTTAACAGCGCGGGCTATTGTCGGGCAAATCACTATGCGTCGCAAAGAAGGTGTAATTATATATGGAGCAGGCTCTGCAGGCCGTCAATTAGCTATAGCACTGGCTAGCGGACCAGAGTACTCACCTGTTGCGTTTATAGATGATGACCCTAAAAAACACTTATCATTAATACAAGGTGCTTGCGTGTATTCACCTACACAGATAGCTGAAGTTGCCGAGCAAAAATCTGTTAACAAAATTTTACTCGCTCTGCCTAGTACCTCCCGAAGTCGTAGAAAAGAGGTCCTTAACTCGATTGAAAAGTACAAGTTACAAGTCATGACCATACCAGGAATGGCCGATATAGTGTCGGGAACTACAAGCGTTGATGCAATTAAGGATGTAGAAATTGATGACTTACTTGGAAGAGAGTCAGTTAAACCAAGACAAGATTTAATGTCATCAAACATTAGCAACAAAGCAGTTATGGTTACTGGTGCCGGTGGTTCAATAGGCTCAGAGCTATGTAGGCAAATAATAAAAAATAACCCAACAAAAATTGTGTTGTTTGAGCTTTCAGAGTTTGCTTTATACGCTATAGAAAAAGAACTTTCAGAATATTGCTCTGCAAATAATCTAAATATTGAAGTTTTACCAATACTCGGATCTATACAAAATAAAAAATTAGTTGAATCTACATTTTCAACTTTTAGTATTCAAACTGTTTACCACGCTGCAGCTTATAAACATGTTCCACTGGTAGAACATAACGTAGTTGAAGGTGTTCGCAACAATGTTTACGGAACCTATAACGTGGCAACCGCAGCCATTTTTACCAATGTAGAAACATTTGTTTTAGTGTCTACTGATAAGGCTGTTCGCCCAACAAATATAATGGGTACAACTAAGCGTATGGCCGAACTTGTGCTGCAAGGCCTTTCGGAAGTGCAAAATACAACACGTTTTACCATGGTTAGATTTGGTAATGTATTGGGTTCTTCAGGCTCTGTTGTACCACTGTTCAGAAAACAAATAAAAGCAGGTGGTCCAATAACACTAACCCATCAAGACATAACGCGATATTTTATGACCATACCAGAGGCCGCTCAACTTGTTATACAAGCGGGGGCTATGGGATTAGGTGGTGACGTTTTTGTGCTTGATATGGGAGAGCCTGTAAAAATTAAAGACCTTGCAACAAAAATGGTGCACTTGTCTGGATTAGAAGTTAAACATGAAAAACGACCTAATGGCGATATAGAAATTAAATGTACTGGCTTGCGCCCTGGTGAAAAATTATACGAAGAGCTGTTGATTGGCGATAACGTCACAGGAACAGATCACCCCAGAATACTCAGTGCTCACGAAATAAAAATGCCATGGGCTGAATTAGATACCTTTTTAGCTAACCTAAAAATTGCATGTGACGAGTCTGACCATCTTCAAATTCGTAAGTTACTTTTACAAGCGCCCACAGCTTTTTCACCTACTGATGGTATTTGCGACCTTAATTGGAAAGAAAAACAAACTAGCCAATCAAATGTAACCGTTTTGCCTAATATAAGCAGTTCTTGAGTCGCTTTTATAACAAACGATTGTTGGTGTTTTAAATCTTAACCATCCGCGTGAGTAAGCTTATGCCTACAAAGGTACCCAAAACCGCTAATACTAAGGTTTAACACCATGTAGGCGCCTTGCTTGCTGGCGCGTTAAAAGTATAGCTTTTACATTTAATAATTCGCGTAAGCAAGCTTCACGCCTACAAAGG